>NZ_DIHV01000088.1:0-15373 GCF_002420325.1 Marinobacter sp. UBA5687 | reverse complement strand
CAACCTCAACAAAAAAGGCGCGCCGGGAAAGCGCGCCTTTGAGGGTGAACGCAGAGCCCGTGACTTACGGGATCATGTCCACCGGCTTGGGCGTATTGGCGGTGCTTGGTGGCAGTACCGGATAGGTTACTTCCGGAACATTGCCGGTCAGCGTCTTGAGGAAGGCGACGATGGATTTCACTTCATCGTCGTTCAGCTCGGTGCCCAGCTGGGCCGTACCCATCACCGCAACGGCTTCTTCCAGGCTCCAGACGGCGCCAGAGTGGAAATAGGGCGCGGTCAGCTCGATGTTACGCAGCGGAGAGGCGCGGAACACATACTCGTCAGACGCGGTTTCGGTGACAGAGAAGCGGCCTTTATCGCCCTCTGGCAGGATCTCGGCACCCGGCTTGGCAACCAGCCCGAATGGATGGTAGCTCTGACCGCCGAGGTTCACACCGCTGTGGCAGGCGGTACAGCCGCGGTCCATGAACAGCGCCAGACCTTCTTTCTCACTCTCGTTCAGCGCGGAGGTGTCTCCGCGCAGATATTTGTCGAAAGGTGCTTCCGGGGTGATCAGTGTTGCTTCATAGGCTTCAATGGCAACAGCCATATTGTCGAAGGTGACTGGATTTTCCTGGCCCGGGAATGCGTCCTCAAAGCGCTCGATGTACTCCGGCATACTCTTCAGGGTAGCCACCACCCGGTCCGGCGTACTGCTCATCTCGACACCCGCCTGTACAGGCCCTTTGGCCTGTTCGGCCAGGTCGGCGGCACGGCCATCCCAGAACTGGGCTGCGTTAAATACGGCGTTGAACACAGTCGGCGAGTTCCGTGGACCCTTCTGCCAGCCATGGCCGATAGAGGTAGGGAGCTCGTCATCACCGCCCAGTCCCACGTTGTGGCAGGTGTTGCAGCTGATCAGATGGCTGGAAGACAGGCGCGGTTCAAAGAACAGCATCTTGCCCAGTTCAACCTTGGCCTGAGTGAGTTCATTGCCATCAATCACCGGTGGGTATTTGGGAATGGGCTCGAACATGCTGTTGGCCCGCTCCATCAGGTTGTCCGCCATGGCGGAGCCTGCTGCCACGCCCAGGCTCAGGGTGAGTGCTTTTGCCAGTGGATGCTTGATCATGTCGCTTTCTCCTTTGAGAACAACTTGGTATCCATCTGGTTCCAACGCAACAGAGTGGCAGCGCGGTTCATCGCAAAAACGCGAGAGTTGGTTCTGAGCTTGACGTTCATCAAGTTTGATTCCGGTCTGCAATTTCTGGATCTTTCTGCGGCATTTCGTCGCGCAGAAAAGCCGTGCTCTCCCGTTTTCATTTAGGTTATAAAGTTATACTCAGAAGAAATTTAAAAGTAGGCAGGAGTACGCGTTATGAAACCGATTGTTGTGTCTGTGCTTTTCTTTTTGACGGTTGCCATGTCAGCCCAAGCGGAAGATGCACTGTCTGTGACTCCGGAGCAGACCTGGGACGCGGTTCAGGAGCAAGGTGACCATCTGCTGTTCATTGATGTCCGGGATCCGGTGGAAATCATGTTCATCGGCTTTACCGATGCGGTGGACCGAAACATTCCGTTCCAGCTGGTGGATCGTACGCGCTGGAACGATGAGAAAGGTGTCTTCGCCATGGATATCAACGAGGATTTTGTTGCCCAGGTTGATGCCGCGCTGAAGGAAAAGGGACTGACGCGGGATTCCCTGATCATCACCATGTGCCGCTCCGGTTCCGCCCGCGGCAAGCCCAGTGCTGATTACCTTCTGGAACGTGGCTTTACCAACGTGAAGTACATCGACAACGGCTTCCAGGGCAGTACTGTGAAGGACGGCGAAAAGAAAGGATTCCGTGTGCAAAACGGCTGGCAGAATTCTGGCCTGCCCTGGTCGACCAAGGCCAACCCCGAGAAAATCTATCGTTTCCCGGCATCAGGGACCTGACCAACACGGCTGTCAGCCTGGAGCGGCCACTCCGCTCCAGGACAGAAATTCAATCACTTCAGTCAAAAAGTAAAAACCCTCGTCTTGCGATCCAGCATCTGGTTCGCCATCGACGGTGGGGTTGCAACGCCGACACCCTCCATCAAATCTTCTTTGCTGTGTTCGCTGTTGGGCAGGTACAGCGCACACACATTCACCGTACCACCGGCTTTCATCAAACCGCGCAACATCTGGCCCGGGGTGACGTTTTTCGGTGCCAGGGGCTTGGCCTCATAAGTTTTCAGGGCCAGGGCGCCGGCTTCGTCGCATAGAAGCACATTCACCTTGGCACCTTTCTGGGCCATGGTGTTGGACAGCACCATCGCCATACCCTGGGTTTGCGGGGAGTCGCTGGAAAGAATCACCAGAACCTCGTCTACGGTGTTTTCTTTACTGCCGTTGTTCGCCTTTTGATTCTCCGCAACGGCTGTCAGTGGAGCCGCGAACAACAGCGACAGTACAAAAGTCTTGATGGCATTCGTCATTGGGTCACTCCTGAGTTTTGATGGTTCACATGCCAATCCTAGACGCGGGGCTATTGGAGCTTCAGTGACAATGTCACTGTTCTGTCTGTCACCGGGCTCTTCTCCACCCTGCGCGCTATGAGACAGGAAGACCTTGCGCGGCGATATATTCCTTTATGATATAACGATATATCTAAAATGGTGTTAGGATTTGATATGTATCAAGATGAAATGCCGTGCAAATAAACACAAGAGGGTAGAGGCATGAACAGCAGAACAGAACCGGCGGGGGCCGATCGGCACCACAGCGTTGTTATCGTTGGTGGCGGCGCTGCCGGTATCTCGGTGGCGTCCAGCCTGCACAAACGGGACCGCCGTCTGGATATCGCGATCCTGGAACCATCCGCGACCCATCACTATCAACCAGGCTGGACCATGGTCGGTGGCGGCGTTTTTCAGCCGGAGGTTACCTCCCGGCCCATGTCACAGGTGATGCCGGGTTTTGTCTCCTGGTATCAGCAGGCGGTTTCGGGCGTAATGCCGGAGCAGAATCAGGTAAGGCTGGCGGACGGTTCGAGTATTTCCTATCAGACACTGGTGCTGGCGCCGGGGCTGGAGCTGAACTGGTCTGCCATTGATGGCCTGGAATCGGCGCTTGGGTCCAATGGTGTGACTTCCAACTACCGTCAAGGCATGGCGCAATACACCTGGCAAACGGTACAGGCCCTGAAAAAGGGAAGGGCCCTGTTCAGCCAACCACCCATGCCTATCAAATGTGCCGGGGCGCCGCAGAAAGCGATGTATCTGTCTTCCGACCATTGGCGCAGAAACGGAGTTCTTGGCCAACTCGATATTCAGTTTCATAGTGCCGGAGCGGTTCTGTTCGGTGTGCCGGCTTATGTCCCGGCACTTCAGGAATACATTGATAAATACGGTATTCAGGTCAACTTTCAGAGCAATCTGGTAGCTGTTAACGGCCCCGCCCGGAAAGCCACGTTCCGGCTTACGGACGCTGAAGGTAACAGCCAGGATCGGGAACTGGATTTCGATATGTTGCACGCGGTGCCACCCCAGCGGGCGCCCGGTTTTATCCGTGAGTCCGTCCTCGCCAACGACGGTGGCTGGTTGAATCTGGCGGACGATACGCTCCAACACAAAACCTTTGTCAATATATTCGGACTTGGCGACGTGAGCGGCACCGGTAATGCCAAAACCGCCGCAGCCGTTCGAAAGCAGGCGCCGGTCGTGGCGGAAAACCTTATTGCAAGTTTACGGAATCAGCCCCTGCCTGCGGCTTACCTCGGATACGGCTCCTGCCCGTTGACGGTAGAGAACGGCCGCATCGTGCTGGCCGAATTTGGCTACAACGGCGTGCTTCAGCCCAGTTTCCCGCAGTGGGTGAATGATGGCACCAAAGCCACACGCGCTGCCTGGTGGCTCAAGGCCAAGCAGCTGCCCACTTTGTACTGGCACGGTATGCTCAAAGGGCGTGAGTGGTTGGCGAAGCCTGAAGTCCGGGAGGGCTAGGCGCTTACAGTGCACAGCTGAATGACAGCGTGCCAAAGCTGAAGTTATCCTGGTTACGCTGTTCTTCCCCCGTCGTGGCCCGCAAAATCAGCGCCGCTTGCAGGTTGTCCCACTGCCAGGTGCCGCCCAGGCCTAGCTGGCCGAGCAGGGGGCCTTCACTGAACCGGTAGGGCCCGGAATTGTCCTCCAGATAGGAATAGGCAATGTATTCCGCCCCCAGGCCTATGAATACTGACCAGGCGCTTTTCGCGTCACTGAAAGATCCGGGTAGCGCGATGGCAGAGGAGCTGCCGGCGTAATCCGGTATAAAAT
Organism: Marinobacter sp. UBA5687; assembly: GCF_002420325.1. NCBI lineage: Bacteria > Pseudomonadati > Pseudomonadota > Gammaproteobacteria > Pseudomonadales > Marinobacteraceae > Marinobacter > Marinobacter sp. UBA5687. The sequence continues at coordinate 11,110 of NZ_DIHV01000088.1, read as the reverse complement.
TGGCCGGAAGGTTTCTGCCCATCCGCCAGATCACGCCAACGGTCGCGGAGGTTCGAAAACTGGACAGCAGGCCGGAGCCTACCGCTGAAAACTGTTGTTCAAGGTCGCCGCGTTGCCCCGCTTGCAACAGTTTGCGCCCGTGGGCCGCCTGAAATCCGCCAACCACGTCGGTCCCTAGCTGGTTGTCCCATCCTTCGGGGCGTTCGCTCCCGGTGATTTTGTGTACCCATTTCTGGCTGGCTTCGGCGCCGCTTTCAGGACCAACCACGCCAATGTGAGCGCCGTACCCCGTAATGCTGTCGGCGCTCCAGCTCCAGAGGGTGCTGCTCAGGGAGAGATGACCGGCGTAGGGGATATCATTGAATTGAGGCTCTTCCTGGCTAATGTCTGCCGGTGTCACCATGAGTTGACGCAGACTGACGCTCATTGCATGGTTGTTGGCGACGTCGCCGACGCCGGGCAGAAATGACAGACTATCTCTGCCTGCCCTTGCAAGTCGGGCTGAGCCTCCGCCGGAGTCTTCGGCTGTGTTGGTAAGGTAAGACAGGCGCACGCCATTGGTGTAGCCCCGGTCGCTGCCAGTGAATAGATCGTTGTCCCAGGCAAGGTTGAACTGTTCTGAATTGGCGGAAGCGGGGGCTAGCACGAGTAAGAGGCTAATGCGGGCAAAAAGAGCTCGGATGGGCACTGGGAATGGACTCCGTGAGGGTAGGATGCAAAGTATCTTAGCAGAACCCTGCTACGGTTTTATGGCGCAAACAGATCCATACCCGCGCTAATCAGGAGTCAATATGCACGTTAAAACCAATACCACGGGCTATGCCGATGCGCTGATTTGCGAAGCTGAGGGTCTGGAATCTCTTCGGGACGGGTTGCAACAGGCAGGGGTTGAAGCACTCCGTATTCCGGAGGTTATGGAGGTGAGCCAGCACCGACTTACCCTCAGGCGGATTGACTCAGCACCGCCCGACGACAAGTGCCTCACTGCGTTGGGGGAGGGGCTGGCGCAGTTGCACCTGCTGGCTCGGGATCAATATGGCTGGCGCCGCGACAACTTCATTGGCCTGGCACCTCAACCCAATACGCTGACAGATTCCTGGGGCCGGTTTTTCCTGGAGCAGCGGCTGAAGTATCAGGTCAGCCGGATCTCAGATGCCGAGGTGCGAGCCAGGTTCGAGCGCACCCTGGAAGCCTGTGGTGCCAGCCTGGCCAACTGGCTGGACCGGCATTGCGAACAGCCGAGCCTGCTGCATGGCGACCTGTGGAACGGCAACGTGATGTTTGACCGTAATGGCCCCTGGCTGATTGACCCGGCGGTGTATCAGGGCGACCGGGAGGCGAACCTTGCCATGACCGAGATGTTTGGCGGTTTCGGCGCGGCGTTCTATCGTGCCTACGATCGCGTATACCCGCGCACTGAGATCTACGCCACCAAGCGAGAAATCTATAACCTGTACCACTACCTCAACCACTACAACCTGTTCGGTGGTGGGTATCTGGGTGGTTGCGAGCGTGGCCTGTCGGCCTTGGCGGCGCTACCAGCCTCGTAAGCAGAAGCTGGTAACGCCGGCATCACACTCAGCTCCTGGCGGGTTTGCGTTCCCACACGGTCACTTCAGACAGCGTGTGCTGGAACTTGTGCTCGGTCTCGCGGATCACGAAGGGCACTTTCCGGGGCTCGCCCACCATCCTGAAGTGCTCTCCCAGGCACTCTCGAATGCCGTCTAGCGTTCGGTGATTTTCGCCATCCTTCTTGAAACCGCCAAGCCATTCCTCTTTCGGGGTGTGTTCTTCAAGCCAGGTATACGGGGAGGCAATAATCAGCAGCCCGCCTTCGTTAATGCGATCGTGGATGCACTCCAGGAAACGACGTGGCCGGTACAGGCGGTCGATCAGATTGGCGGCCAATACCAGGTCATAACCGGAATGCCCGGGTTTCAGGTTGCAGGCATCGCCCTGATAGAACGCCACCTTGGCGGCGGTATCTTCGAGATCCAGTTCTTTCAGGGTGCGGGTGTGGTAGCTGACCAGTTCGCCTTCTTCGGTCAGTGAATAACGGATGGCGCCCTGCTCGGCCATCTCCACCCCCAGACGTATGAAGTTGGCAGAGAAATCGACACCTTCAACCTCGTCAAACTGGCGCGCCAGCTCAAAACTTGCCCGGCAACAGGCACAGCCCAGATCCAGCGCTTTCCCGGTCTTTTTGCCGGCCATAGCGTCCAGGGCCAGTTCCGCCATGGTTTTCGGGAAATTGGCGACGCCGAACCAACGGTCGCCGTAATGGAACTCGGCGTATTCAGTGAGTAGCCGGTCGCTCTCGTAGTAGGCGTTGGGTTGAACCGCCTCGGCCTCGGAGGTGATATAGCGGAAGCCTGCATGCTGGAAGAAATGCCGACGGAAGGCATAACGGGAGGCCAGCCTTGCTTCGTTGCCACAGGAAATCCAGGAGCCGCCTTTGATCAGATTGTGCTGGCCGTCGAACGTGGGTGTGGTGAAGTCGTCGTACAGTGGATGCACCTTGAAGTTGTCGAACGGATAGGTGGGCGTTTCGGTCCACTGCCAGACGTTGCCAACCACATCGAACCACTGGCCGTGGCGAAAGCGCGTTACCGGACACGACGAGGCACCATGGTCCAGGTGGAGGTTGGCGTTGGCCGGGGATTCACCCACTTCCGGGACGCCGGCTTCGTCACAGAGGCGATACCACTCGTCTTCCGTGGGCAGGCGGATGGGTTTGCCGGTTTGCTCACGTTTCCACTCACAGAACGCCTTGGCCTCGTGATAGTTGACCTCGACCGGCCAGTCCCAGGGCATCTCCACCTCTTCAGTCATCAGGCGCAGTTGCCAGCCATTCTGCCAGCGCCAGAAGGTGGGGTGTTTAGCTGCGGCAAAGCTTCGCCAGGCCAGGCCCTCCTCGCTCCAGTATTCGTCTTGTTGATAGCCGCCGGCCTCGACAAATTCCAGAAATTCCTGGTTGCTCGCCAGGTACTGGCTGGCCTTGAACTCGGCGACGTCGGCCTGATGCTCGCCGTACTCATTGTCCCAGCCGTAAAAGGCATCGTCGTAGGGTTTTCCAATGTGTACCTTGCCAGCGGGAACGGTGAGCAACTCGTTTTCCGGTGCCTCGCCGGTTTCCCGGATGGGCGCCCATTCCGGTTGCGGTTGAACGCGTTCCAGCGCGTGCTGGCGGATGAGCACCGAGGAAGTCTCAAGGTGAATACGCTCATGTTCGATGCCCATCACGATGGGCCACCAGTTACTGTCCCAGTCAATTGGCAGCGAGAGTGGCATGGTTTCGATCAACTCCAGCACGGTCTGGCGCACCTGTGCCCGGTAGTCCAGCACTTCCTGGACAGCGGGCCAGTCGTAGTGATCGTCGTTCAGGTCGTCCCAGCTCATTTCATCCACACCCACCGCGAAGATGGATTCCATGTTGGGGTTGATGCGTTCTTTCAGGATCTTGGCCAGCACCAGTTTGTTCACAAAAAAGGTGGCGGTGTGGCCAAGGTAGAAAATGAGCGGATGCCGGAGCGGGATAGATTTCTGGTAATAGCCGGAGTCATCAGCCAGGCAATCGAACAGGCGCGTGTAGGTGTCGAAGGTGTCTGTGAAATAACGCGCGATTTCCTGGCGTTTGGTGTCCGGGGCTCCCTCGGCCAGATTGGGCGTGCGGGTTAAACCGATGGCATGTTGGCGTTCGAGAATTGCAGTCGGGTTGGAGAACTCCATGGCTGAACCGATCCTTTCAGTGAATGATGTCCTACGGGATTACGTTCCACCATAGGTAACCGGTTCAGCGACTGGCAAGTAAAGGCCGGAATTAATCCGGGGGACTCAGACGCGGTTCAGCTCATAAACCGCCATATTGACCGCGGAGGCCAGGTTCAGCGACTCGATAGCGGCCGCACCGGGGATGGTGTAGGCGTGGGCACCCAGTTCAGTCAGGACTTGCTTCGGCACGCCGCGGGCCTCATTGCCAAACAGGTAGCAGTCCTGGGCCTGGAATTCGGGCGTGGTAATGGCGTCGCCGCCGATGTCCAGGCAGGCGATGCGGGCGTATCGTTGGCCCAGCGTGTTCAGGTCAACCTCGGTTTCCAGCGGTACATGGAATATGGCGCCCATGCTGGCGCGCACCACCTTCGGATTGAATGGATCGACGCTGCCAGGGCTTAGCAGGCACCGGAAACCACCGAACCAGGCCAGCGTGCGCAGGATGGTGCCCAGATTGCCGGGATCCTGCACCTCGTGGAGGTAGATGGCTTTTTCCTTGGGAGCGGTTTGGCCGCTGGCAGCCGCTGGCAGTGGCACCACCGCAAGGATGCCCTGAGGCGTTCTGGTATCGGATAGCTGGGCCATCTGCCGGTCGCTGATGACGTGCGTGGGCCAGGGGCTGGGCCAGTGCTCGTAGGCGCTGGTTACGTACAGTTGGGCGTTGCGCCAGTGGGGCACCTGCTTCGCCGCTTTTTCCAGCTCCAGTACCAGATGTTCGCCTTCCACCAGAAACTGTCCGAACGACTGGCGGTATTTCTTTTGATGCAGCTTTTTGATGTCGTCCAGTTTCACGGTCTGCTTTCCATGGTGCCTGGCACGGCCGGGGCCGGGCGATGATGTTTTTAATGAGGCATGTGATCAGGCGCTATTGTACGGGGGCGTGGCTGGCTTGTCAGGAAGTGGCTGGTTTTTGCGGCGTCACTGGCGGCGGCGTACAATGCCGTTTTTCCCGCAGTGAACAGAAGGCAGGCGATGGCACGCTCGAAAAGCAGTAACCGATGGCTCGAAGAGCACGTAAACGACCCCTTTGTAAAACAGGCGCAACAGGATGGCTATCGTTCCCGTGCCAGCTACAAACTGCTGGAAATCAACAACAAGGATCGGCTGATAAAACCCACGGACCTGGTCGTCGATCTGGGTTCGGCCCCGGGCGGCTGGTCCCAGGTGGCGGCGAAACTGGTGGGCCACAAGGGCCGTGTGGTGGCGTCTGACATTTTGCCGATGGATCCGATTGCCGGCGTTGAATTCATCCAGGGCGACTTCACCGAACAGGAGGTCTTCGACCAGATCATGGCGATACTGGACGGGGCCCGTGCCGACGTCGTGATCTCGGATATGGCCCCCAACATCAGTGGCGTAAACGCCGCAGACCAGGCAGCCTCCATGTATCTGGTGGAACTGGCCCTGGATATGGCCTGCCAGGTGCTCAAACCCAAAGGCAGTTTTGTTGCCAAGGTGTTCCATGGTGAAGGCTATGATGAGTATGTGAAAACCGTGCGCGAGTCCTTCGATAAGGTGGTGATTCGCAAGCCGGATTCGTCCCGGGCCAGGTCCCGGGAGGTGTATCTGGTGGCCAAGGGTTTCAAGGGCTGAAGAGCGCAAGCCGGTTCAGGCAGCGTCGGGGAGTCCCGCAGCTTTGCTCGCTCGACGTAGCCAGAAGGTGTGCCTATAATGCGCGCCTTCCGCAGGAGAGTGGGCCGGCTGGCCCCGCCGAAGGCGCAAACTCCCATAAACGCTCAGGCACAGGTACTGCGGGCATTCGATAACGCCGTCTGGAGAGAGACTGTCGACACAGTCCACCGAAGGGGCAAGCAGAGCCGGGCTCTGTAAACTCTCAGGTATCAGGGACAGGGGGAGAGGCCACAGAAACGCAGGAGACCTGTGTGCTGACCTCTATCTATATGATTGCCATTACCGCGGAAGCCATGTCCGGGGCGCTGGCCGCCGGGCGCAGGAACATGGATCTGTTCGGCGTGGCCCTGATAGCCTTCCTGACCGCCCTAGGTGGCGGCACCGTTCGGGACATCCTGCTGGGTAACTTTCCCGTGACCTGGACCCAGCACCCTCGCTACATCTACATGACCATCACCGGTGGCCTGCTCACTATCGCCATTGCCCGCCTCATGCGCCACCTGCACCAGCTGTTTCTGGTACTGGACGCCGCCGGGCTGGTGGCCTTCACCGTGATTGGCTGCAATGTCGCCCTGAAACTGGGTTACGACACCATCGTGGTGGTGATGTCGGGCATTACCACCGGCATATTCGGCGGCATCCTCCGCGACATCCTCTGTAACCGCACGCCTCAGGTTCTGCGTCACGAACTCTATGCCAGTGTCTCTCTGGTGGTGGCATTGCTTTATCTGGAGCTGCTGAACCAGGGCCTGAGCGAGAACATCACGTTACTGGCTGCCTTCAGTGTTGGCCTGCTCTTGCGCATGGCCGCCATCCGCTGGCAATTGTCGCTGCCGGTGTTCAGCTATTCGCAGGCGCGCTGGGAATAGGTTTCTGTGTAAAAACTGGGGTATCCCTAACTAAATAGATGCGGACACGACCGCCGGGATGATTCGCCGCGATATCGACTTTCTCATGGCATCTGGCCAGAATCCGAGCCAAACTGTCTTTAACTGGCGAGGCAGAGTCGGGCAAACGACGGCCTTGCCCGATTAATCAGTCCAACGAGGACCGAATGAGAGTAGTCCTGTTTATCATCACGGCATTCTGGTTCTTCCCGGTTTCCTCCCAAACCCTTCAGATTATGGGTTCGGACGAGGGCTTCCTGCCGTTTTATTATGGCAAAGGTCTCAGCGAGGGAGTTTTGGTCGAGGTGATCAAAGACTTCTCCATGGAGACTGGTATCGAAGCCGACTTCCGCCCGATGGCCCGCAAACGCCAGATCTGGGCCCTGCAACGAGGACTCGCCAACGCGGTTTTCGCCAGCCCGCACTGGATGCCTTTGCCGGACCAAATGCACGCTGTAGGGCCGGTGTTAACCTGGCGCGACCGGGTGTTCGCGCAGCCTGGCATGCCAACGGATTCCTTCGATGATATCTCGGGAAGCATCTGTCTTCGTAGATGGTTTGTATACAGTGACCAGCTCGAGCGGCGGATAGGGACTCAGCTGGTGCGCCATGACGGATACAACACACAGCAGATGCTGCTAATGTTTTTGCGCAAACGTTGCGATTACATCGTCATGAACGAAACGGAGTTCCGGTTTCTGACAATGATGGGGGGCATTGATCCGGAGCGTTACAGCACGGAACTGATAGACTCAGAATGGCCGGTCTATCTTGGGATACTCAAAACCGAGAAAGCTCTCATTGAGGCGGCGGAAGATTTTTTCGCTACCTACTCGATTGACGTAGAGGCCATGTTACCTGAACTGCCGCGGCCGGATCGCTGAAGAGGTTGGCTGGCAAATGTCCATTCGCCAGGCATTCACGCTTTTTTGTCAAACGTCGTACCCGAATGTCCGCTTAGCGACCGTAGCTTGCGTTTGTACTTCCGCCAATCGCTGGGCCGCCCACTCCATAGTTATGCTGCTTGAGTTCGACACGTTCTTTTAGCCCGGAAGCCAGCCGGAATTCCCGATGGTGTCAGTACTACCTAGCAAAGAAGGTGGGCACTCTTCAGCACCAACGGCCGGCTAAACTATGAGCTCAAGAACACAGCAAGATATCGTCATCAAGCTAATGCGCATGTCGTGTCGCAGTCGTTGTAGGCAAGCGCCGATTATATTTTGAACTATGTCAGAAAAAATGGTAGTTTTTCTGACATCTGTTTAAAGGTGAATGCCATGTCCGTTACAGAGTCTATTCAGCGTCAGATCGCCAAAGTTCCGCAAGGTGAACCTTTTACCAACAGCCGTTTCCTGAGGCTGGGGTCGCGTGCTGCTGTCGACAAAGCCCTGTCCAGGCTCGTAGAAGAAGGCGCTATCCAACGGGTCGCACGGGGTGTTTTCGTCCGTCCCAAACAAAGCCGGTTCGTCGGCAATGTCATGCCGGATGTTTCACGTGTGGTCGAGGTGATCGCTAGGGATCATGGAGAAACCATACAGGTCCATGGGGCCGAAGCGGCTCGCCGTTTCAAGCTAAGTACGCAAATGCCAACGACGCCGGTCTACTACACCAATGGACCTACCCGTGAAATTCGCATCGGGAATCTTAAGGTGAAGCTCATGCACACCAGCAGTCAGAGGAAGCTTCAGCATGCAGGCAAGAGGCCTGGTTTGGCCCTCTCCGCGCTTTGGTACCTGGGTAAAAACAATATCAGCACCGAGGTAGTGAAGCGGATCCAGGAAAGACTGAGCGAAGAAGAGTTCGAGACGCTGCTTTCCTCACGTATGCCAGCGTGGATGAGCGAGGCGTTCAGGCAATATGAGACAGGGCGTGCCCGTGGCTGAGCAGGTGTTTCTCGACCTGTCCGCAGAAGAACAAAGCGATATCCTTCAAACTGTTGCGCCTCAACTGGCTCGCGGAGCCTCGGTGCTGGAGAAGGATATATGGGTCTGCTGGACCTTGCAGGCTCTGTTCTCCATGCCTGGAACGCATCCGATGGCTTTCAAAGGAGGTACATCACTCTCCAAGGTATACGGTGTCATTGATCGCTTTTCCGAGGACGTTGATATCACGTTGGATTACCGGGCCTTCGATGAGGGCTTTGATCCTTTCGCGGAGGGGGTGAGTCGGACCAAAACCAAGCAGTTCAGTGACCGACTGAAAAGTTATGTCTTGGCCTATGCGACCGAAGTGGTTGTTCCATACCTCGAAAGTGAGCTGGCCAAATTGCCAACGGCTGAGCAGCATACCGTTGAGTTAGACGATGGCGGTGAAAAGATCTGGGTCACTTACCCATCGGTTGTAGAGGGTACGGACGAATACATCCGTTCCCAGGTACTCATTGAGCTGGGTGGCAGGAACGTTATCGATCCCAACGAAACTCATATAGTCTCCCCGTACATCGCCGAGCTAACGCAAGGCCTGGTCTATCCGAGCAGTGAGGTCGTGGTTCTATCTCCGGAACGGACCTTCTGGGAGAAAGCCACGCTCATACATGTCGAATGCAACAGGGGCAAGCTTAGGGAGAGTGCTGAAAGGCTTTCCAGGCATTGGTACGACTTGGTCATGCTTTCAGCACATCCTGCCGGTCAGTCAGCCGTTGAAAACCGGGAACTGTTTGAGGAGGTTGTCCGACACAAGAAAGTTTTCTTTCATACGGGCTACGCGAACTATGACGCATGTCTGGATGGGCGGCTGAAGCTATTGCCGGAGACGGATACTCTGGAAAGCTTGCGTGCTGATTATGAAAAAATGGTGGGTGCGGGCATGATGTACTCAACACCTCCGAGCTTTGGGGAAATTATCGATTCAATCCGGTACCTTGAAAGACGCGTTAACAGCTGGTGAGCGTCGTTGTGCCCGCCAATTTACTGATCAGCCAGTGAACGCCGAGCACTGTCAGGGCACCATTTGGGCACAAACCAAAAAAAAAGGACCTGCGCTCTCACGCAAGTCCTTGATATTCATGGCGCGCCCGATAGGATTCGAACCTATGACCTTTGCCTCCGGAGTGCACAGATTCTGGTCGGGGCTGAACGGCATAATAGGGGCTGATTCGAGACTGTTCAAGCAGATACAGTAAGAAGACCTGATTGCATGAAGCCCTTATCCTGAGCGGTTTTCACCGATTAACGCCATTTTTGGGCACAGATGTGTCTGGAATGGATTGACCAAATTCGGACACTTCGACCTTTGTTCCGCGCATCAGTATTTCGATGAAACGCCATTGTCGCACGCTTTTGAGCGACTTCAAATTGTCGGGTTTGAGTTGTCCCATTGAGGACATTATTACTCACCTATCAACGAGCTGACTTCATATCTGCGTCGATGGCTCACGGCAGACTTATCTGTCGGCCATGAGCTACAGATATCAGCAGGGGCTTGTTACCACTTAAAAGTCGTAGCTCAGTGACAAGCGAAGGTTGCGTGGTGCGCCCCACCAGGCCTGGCTATAAAATCCGACCTGATCGTGGTACTCCTTGTCTAACACGTTGTTCAGGTTCAGTTGAGCACTGATATCAGGAGTAAAGTCGTAACGGGCCATCAGGTCTATCACGGAGTAACTGCCCTGGGTAACACGTGTTGTGCCTGCCGGTCCTCGAGTATCCCGGTAGATGTCACTCTGCCAGCGCAGGCCTCCGCCAAGGCGAAGCGGACGCCAGTTACCGGTAAATTGATAGCTGGTAAACAGTTTGGCTTGCCGGTGAGGGTGTGTGGTATTCATGCGATCCCCATCTGCATTTTTCGGATTTGCCAGAGTAAAGCTGGCATTGAGGTTCCAGCCCGGCGCCAATTGCCCAACCAGCTCGGTTTCAAGCCCTTCAACGGTGGCGCCATCGGCGGCCCGATACGCCTGGGTGTCCGGGCGACCGCTCACCGTTTCACCCGGAATGGCTTCACCCAGGCCGTCCTGTTCACTCCTGAAAACGGCCACGTTCATGTCCAGCGCATCCGCCAGCGTCGCTTTCAAGCCCAGCTCATAGTTGCGGCCGGTGATAGGATCAAGCAGAGAGCCGTTTGTGGAACGTACGTTCTGAGTCTGAAAAATTTCGGTATAGCTGACATAGCCACTGAACCGGTGATCAAAGTCATATATCAGCCCGGCATAAGGTGTGAGTTCATCGCTGTAGGAATATTTCCTTGAGCACCTGGATCCGGGTTTCATCAGCTTGCAGGTAATTACTGCCATTCTGGGTTTCCCGCATCAGGGTCATCAGCGGTTTGAACACGTCGTTCAGGCGGATGATCCAGTGCGCCATGCTGGTTCGGCTGACTTCGTGTCCCAGGCGCTTGAGCATTTGCTCCTGGCGGTACAAGGGCAGGCCGTCGGCGTATTTGGAGGTAATCAGGTAAGCCCGCAGTGACGGTGTCGCAATGCATTTGCCCAGTGGGTGGGCTGAGCGCGGTGCAGCCACAATATGCTCCTGGCCACCCTGCTCGAAGACGGCTTTTTCCTGCCAGTATTCCAGCACCTTCAACTGTGCGGGAATGTACTCCAGCTCTTCTTTCACCTTGGTCGCAAAGCGAACATTCGAAGTGGTGCCCAGAGCGCCATCTTCCAGCCGTAAAAGGCCAGGGATTTCGTTGAGACCGAAACCCAGCTACTGCGCCGTTTTCACAAACTTCAGCCTATCAAACTCGCCAGTTACTACGCGTCTGTTAAGTAAAAGTATTTGAAGGCTTCTCGATCACTCTACCTTTAGATTTTGCTGGTATTGCAGCATTTGCTCCATCATCAGCTGCATTTGATCCATGCGCTCCTGCATCATCTGAATTTGTTG
>NZ_DIHV01000061.1:29731-29927 GCF_002420325.1 Marinobacter sp. UBA5687 | reverse complement strand
CCGCTACCTGGCACTGCTGCCGTATACGGACGGTCACGACCACTAAGTTTTAACGGACAGGACCCGGGACCATGCGTGCACTGGCACAGTATGTAATGCGCGGTCCCCTGCAGGCTGGCGGGGTTGCAGCGGTTACCACCGCAGTACCCTTACTGTTCTGGATTGGCGCAGCGGTAACTGGCCTGGTCGTTCTTCG
>NZ_DIHV01000061.1:3699-29359 GCF_002420325.1 Marinobacter sp. UBA5687 | reverse complement strand
CGGGTGGGCCGTTTACGGCCAGGATCCCACGGCGCTGGCGGTGCTGCTGCAGGTGATGCTGATGGCATCCATTATCCGGACGACGCTGTCCTGGGAAAGAGCGCTGTTGTCCGGTGCCTTTCTGGCGATACTGACCGGGCTGATGTTGCCTGTGATGTATCCGGCGCTGCTGAACGATCTGGTTCAGGCTGGTGTCGAGGTTTACGAGCAGTACAACACTGAAATGGCCCGTGCGCTGGGTGGTGAACTGGAACAGGTTATCCGGGACACCATGAACGCCAGCATGGCCGGTACCTACTTTGCCACCGCCATCGGTATGACGATGCTGGCAAGGTCGTGGCAGGCGGGGTTGTATAACCCCGGTGGATTCCGCAAGGAATTCCATGGCCTCAGGTTATCGCCGGCGGTAGCCGTAGTGTGCGCCATCACCATGGTGGTCGGCCCGATTCTTGGGCTGAATGCCATCCTGCTGGCCTGGGCTGCGGGCACCCCGCTGGTTCTGGCCGGGTTGGCTCTGGTGCACGGTGTGTTTGCTCGAAAGCAGTGGAGCGGAAACTGGCTGGCAATGTTTTACGTTGCTCTGGTTCTGCTGGGTCCCAATCTGTTGATGCTGTTAGTGGTTCTGGCTTTTGTGGATAGCTGGCTGGATATCCGGGGGCGTATACCCGCCGGTCCGGCTGAATAAAGCACGAAGAGGTTAACGAGATGGAAGTTATTCTGCTCGAGAAAGTCGCAAACCTTGGCTCCCTGGGTGACAAGGTAAAGGTTAAGGCCGGTTACGGTCGTAATTTCCTGCTGCCGTACGGCAAGGCCGTTCCTGCTACGGAAGCAAACGTAAAGGCGTTTGAAGAGCGTCGCGCTGAGCTGGAAAAAGCTGCTGCTGAGAAGCTGGCTGCTGCCCAGGCCCGTGCCGAAGCTCTGGAAGGCGCTTCCTTCACCATCACCTCCAAGGCCGGTGAAGAAGGCAAGCTGTTCGGTTCTATCGGTGTTCGTGACATTGCTGACGCAGTGTCTACCGGTGGTACTGAAGTCGAGAAGAGCGAAGTTCGTCTGCCGGAAGGCCCGATCCGGGTCACCGGCGAGTACGACATCGAGCTGCAGCTGCACACAGACGTTGAAGTGACCATCAAGCTGGCGGTTGTTGCCGAGTAATCGGTAGCCCAGTGACAGGTCGATTCAACCAGCACTGAAGCCACAGGTTTCCGTGCTGAAAAACGGGCCCGAGCCGGAGACGGTTTCGGGCCCGTTGCTTTCTGGTATTCTTGTAACCTCATTTGTTCATTTCCCTGATGTCGGTGTCTATGGCCAATCCCACTCTGAAACCTGCTTCTATTGATCCGGAAACCAGTCGCATCAAGGTCCCGCCGCATTCGGTCGAGGCTGAACAGGCGGTGCTCGGCGGCCTGATGCTGGACAACCGTCGGTTTGACGAGATCGCCGAAATTATTTCAGCGGCTGATTTTTACCGGCAGGACCATCGCCTGATTTTCGGCGCCGTGGAGCGCCTCGCCAGCGAGAGCGAGCCGCTGGATGTGGTTACCCTGGCCGAGTTTCTGGAACGGGCCGGCGATATCGAGGATGCCGGTGGTCTGTCTTATCTGGCGGAACTGGCCGAGAAAACACCCGGTGCCGCCAATATCAGGGCCTACGCTGACATTGTTCGCGAACGCTCCATTTTGCGGCAGCTGGTGGAGGTGTCCGGCAAGATCTCCGATTCAGCCTTCAACCCGCAGGGGCGAAAAAGTAACGATATCCTGGACGAAGCAGAACGCAGTGTGTTCCAGATCGCCGAGGCACGTACTAAAGAAGGTTCCGGTCCCAAGGCCATCAACCCCATCCTGGCTACCACACTCAGCCGGATTGAAGAGCTGTTTGAATCCGGCGAGCAGACGACCGGTTTGACTACTGGTTTCCGGGACCTGGACGACCAGACCTCCGGTATGCAGCCAGCCGACTTGATCATTGTGGCGGGGCGGCCCTCTATGGGTAAGACCACCTTTGCCATGAACATTGTTGAGAACGCCCTGATCAGCACCGGCACCCCGATACTGGTTTTCAGTATGGAGATGCCCGCGGATGCCCTGGCCATGCGTATGTTGTCATCGCTCGGTCGCATTGATCAGACCAAAGTGCGGGGCGGCAAGCTGGAGGAGGATGACTGGCCCAGGCTTACTTCCGCCGTGAGTTTGTTGAAGGATAAGCCGCTTTACATCGATGACACGCCAGGCCTGAGCCCGACAGAAATGCGCTCCAGGGCCCGTCGGGTGGCGCGGGAGAACGGCGGCAAGATTGGTCTGATCATGGTCGACTACCTGCAGTTGATGCGGGTGCCGGGTAACACTGAAGGCCGGACTGCGGAGATTTCTGAAATCTCACGCTCACTCAAGGGTATTGCCAAAGAACTGGGCTGCCCGGTTGTGGCGCTGTCCCAGTTGAACCGGAGTCTGGAGCAGCGCCCCAACAAACGCCCGGTCAACTCGGACCTGCGGGAATCCGGTGCGATCGAGCAGGATGCCGATGTGATCATGTTCGTATACCGGGATGAGGTCTACAACGAGGATACGCCGGATAAGGGCATTGCCGAGATCATTATTGGTAAGCAGCGGAATGGCCCGATCGGTACCATCCGTCTCGCGTTCATCGGTAAATACACCAAATTCGAAGACCTGGCGCACGGCGATTACAGCGATTACGGTGGGGATTATTAATGCCACGCCCCACCGTTGCCCGCATTGATCTTGACGCCCTGAAACACAATTTCCGCCGGGCCCGGGAACTGGCCGGAACCGCCTATGCCATGGCGGTGGTCAAAGCCGATGGCTATGGCCATGGCATTCGCTCGGTTGCTGATGCTCTGGCCCCGGAGACCAGCCGGTTTGCGGTGGCCTGTATCGAGGAAGCCATAGCCATTCGCGGTGCCGGCCATCGGCACAGCGTGGTGCTGCTGCAGGGCACCCATCAAAAGGATGATCTGGCCGAATGTGAGCGGTCGGGTTTTGAACCGGTGCTCCACTGTCAGCAACAGTTATCGTGGCTCGGTGCGGGGCGTTCTCCCAGATTCTGGATCAAGGTCAATACTGGCATGAACCGTCTGGGCTTCCGGCCCGAAGAGCTGCCGGAGGTGATGGCCGGGCTTGAGGAAGCGGGCCTGAAGCATCTTGCGATTGGTTTTGTCACTCATTTTGCCTGTGCCGATGATTCGGACAGCGAAATGACCGGGCTCCAGACCCGGATTTTTGAGCGGGCAGTAGCCCCCTGGCCGGATTTGATGCGTAGCGTTGGCAATTCTGCGGCTCACTTTCGCCCGAATCAGCCGCTGTACGAGTGGAGCCGCCCGGGGATCATGCTCTACGGGGCGTCACCCATGGAGGGCAAAACCGGTGCGGAGCTGGGGCTTTGCCCTGCGATGACCTTGCAGGCGCCTCTGATTACCACACGCGTGGTCCGTGCCGGGGAGTCGGTAGGGTATGGCGCTTCCTGGACGGCCAGTCAGGATACCCGGATGGGCATGGTGGCCATTGGTTATGCCGATGGCTACCCGCGTCACGCGGGTACCGGAACGCCAGCCGCTGTGCGCGGCCAGCGAATCCGTTTGCTGGGGCGGGTATCCATGGACATGCTGGCAGTAGACCTGAGTGCCGTCCCTGAGGCCCGTGAGGGCGACCTGGTGGAGCTCTGGGGCAAAACCGTGAGTGTCGACGAGGTGGCCGGTTACGCCGGTACTATTGGCTATGAGTTGCTCACCGGCGTTACGTCGCGGGTGCCTCGGGTTCATGAATGATTTCTTCGATGAAATCGAGAATCGCCGCCAGGCTGCGGTCGTCCAGTTTCTTGAGGACTTTGTGAATCACCATTTTGCTGCCCTTGAGCATGCTGCTGATGCCCATTTTGGCCATTCCCATCATCATGCTGCCGGCATTCAGGCGGCGTAGTGGCTCAAGGAAAAAGAAATCCAGCCCGGATTCGGTCAGTTCAACGATGAGCTCATACAGCTGGTCGATGGCCTGCTTGTCGGCTTTGCCGCGGCCTTTGAGCTCACTGACGGTATAAAGAGCCCGGGTTCTTAGTTCATCGGGGATAGGGGCCACTATATGGCTCTGTTGTTTCAGCATTGGGATTCCCGTTGTTGTATGCTTGTCGATCCGGGAGCGTTCACCGGCTCCCCGTAAGGCTGACGTTTCAGGCTGCATGATACTGCAGTAAAGTAGTGTTCCGAGCCATTGGCCCGAGTGTTTCCTGACATCCGTCACATCAGTGATATTCCGGAGGCGTTGTTTCCACGTGCATGTACTTGTTGTTCACGACTATGGCCCGCTTGGCAAGGTGCTGTTGGAGCGCCTGCGGGAAACGCATCTGCGGATCAGTCCTTTGCTGGTCAGTGATCCTGCCAATGTCGACCTGCATGCCCTGGATAACTGGATTCCTGAAGACACCGCGCTGATTATCAATGCGTTGTGGCTCGCGGATCCGGAAAAGGCGGAGAAAAACCGGGAGGCGACTCACGAAGCGGCGTTTTCATTGCCGTTGGCGCTGGCCGAGCATGCCCGTGAGCGCAAAATGGCTTTACTGCAGCTTTCTTCATGTTATGTGTTTGATGGCCGTAAACAGGGTGCCTACATAGCGTCGAATCCAGGGCAGCCTGTTAACGAGCTGGGTCGCTGGCAATGGGAATGTGAGCAGGCCCTGAGAACGCAGCTCCCGCGGCATATTATTCTGCGTACCGGCTGGAGCCTGGCCCGATTTATCGGCAAGGTTCAGCAAAGTACGGCGCAAGGTGGCCTGTCTTTGCCCGGCCGCTGTCAGGGGCAGCCGGTGGCGGTGAAGGATCTGGCGAGGGTGATCGTGGCAGTGGCGCTCCAGATCGATTGTGGTGCTGAAGTCTGGGGTACCTACCAGTATGCCGGGGCAGAAGAGATCAATCTGTATGAACTTGGGTTGGCGATAGCCGGCATGCCCGGCATTCCTGAGGGAATCAAGGTGGTGGACGAGGTGCCCGACTGGGGTCACATCGAACCGGTAAACACCACTATGGTCTGTACCAAGATCCGCAATACCTTCGGCATAAAACAGATGCCGTGGCGCACCTGGTTGTCTGAAGAGGTGGCGATGTTGAAGGAATCGAACAGCGCTGAGCGGGTTCCGGCAAATTCCTGAACCCGCTCAGGGTGTGTGACTGGTTGGTGCTTACTGGCCCTGACGGGCGAAATCCCGCGTTACCATTTGCAGCGCTTCCACATCCAGCAGTTCCACTTCCCGCCCGCGAGCGCGGATGATGCCCTGATTCTGGAAGCGGGTGAAAACCCGGCTCACGGTTTCAACTGCCAGGCCCAGGAAGTTGGCAATGTCGTTCCTGGCCATGGGCAGGCTGAAATTGGTAGCCGACATACGACGACGGCGGAAGCGGCTGGACAGCGAGAGCAAAAGCGCCGCAATGCGCTCTTCGGCGGTATTCTTGCTGAGCAGCATCGCCAGCTGATGGCTGTTCTGAATTTCCTGGCTCATCAGGTGATACATGTGGTGCTGCAGTTCCGGCAGCTTGCCGGTGAGTTCCTCAAGCCTGTCGACCGGGAATTCACATACGCTGGTACGTTCCAGCGCTTTGGCCGTGCAGGCATAGTTCTCGCTGCTCATGCTGTCCAGCCCCACCAGTTCACCAGGCATGAAGAAACCGGTTACCTGTTCTTCACCGCCTTCGGTAATAATGGATGTTTTGATGGAGCCGCTCTTGACCGCAAAGCAGGAGCGAACCGGGGTACTCTGATCGAAAATATGCTCGCCGCGGTTATAGATTTTCCCCTGCTGGACAATGTCCTCAAGGCGATCAAGATCGTTCTCTTCAATGGCCAGAGGTAGACACAGGTTGCTCAGGCTGCACTGGTGACAGGAGGCCTTGAGAGGGGATACTTGGTGAAGTCGAATTGCCTGGGCCATAGTTGACGAACCATCCGGGTTGATCCATTCAAAACCGCACCGAAGCGTGTGCGGTGCGTCCTCAGCCCCAACAGGTAAGGCTTTTGCCTGCGTTCGGGGCGGACACCCTGGGCGATCCGGATACCTGGGCATGCGGCGGATTCCCATGGGTGCCAATGCTGAAACATCTGGTTTCAGTCACCTTGATTTAAATCAAGTATAGCAAAAAAGGCTAGTCTTATGCCCAAACTTTAGTCTTTGCGGGTTTGGCTTTTACGCCGACTCCGGCTAGCGTTTCTTCTTCTTGCGCTGCTCGTCTTTTCTTGCTCTCTCTTCCGCCTCGGCCTGTTCCCGGGCTTGTGCTTCGACCAGTTCCTGTTCCACCATATCCGGCGTTTCCAGTGAGATCCGGCCCAGCGTCCCGGCCCGGAGTTCGTTCAGCAGCACTTCGGAAACCTTGTGCAGATCCGGTACCCCGCCGCGGCCCAGGAAACGGCGTTTTACGGCGATGGCATCCATCAGTGCCAGCCCATCTACGGGTGTTTCGTCCAGCCCGTAGCGGTTGACGACGAGCTCCGGGTAGTGGGCAATCAGATAATCCGCCTCGAACAGCGCAACATCCTCGAAATCCAGTACAGCACTGCGGATTGCGCCGGTTATTGCCAGGCGATAGCCGCATTGCACCGGCGACAGCTTGGGCCAGAGGAAGCCAGGGGTATCGTAGAGCAGAACGTTATCCGGCAGTTTGATGGCCTGTTGTGCCCGGGTAACTGCTGGCTCGTTACCAGTCTTGGCGGCGGGCCGGCCAGCCAGGGTATTGATCAGTGTGGATTTGCCGACGTTCGGGATGCCCAGGATCATCACCCTCAAGGCGCTTTTCTGTCGATCATGCCCGGGCGTCATCTCTTCCGCCAGCTTGAGGATGCCCAGGGCTTCCTGGCGTTGATTGTGTGTGAGCGTGACCGCACGCACGCCCCGTTCCTGCTCCAGCCAGGCCAGCCATTGCTCGGTGATGACCGGGTCGGCCAGGTCTCGCTTGTTAAGCACCTTGATCAGCGGGGTATCGCCACGCAGCGAAGGCACCAGCGGATTCTCACTACTGAAGGGAATCCGGGCGTCCACCACCTCGATGATGAGGTCCATCTGGGGCATGACTTTCTTGATCTCCTTTCGGGCCTTGTGCATATGCCCGGGAAACCAGTTAATGGCCATGGTGTTTACTCCGCTGATTGATTGAGGGCGCCATTATGCAGGGGAATGACTAAATTTTCACATTCATCAAATCCCGCCAGTGCCGCGCCCTCAGAGCGAATCAAACTGAGAACCTGTACAAATTGAAGGGATATCGGGGTGAAATGAAGTAGGTGAATGCTTTAGGGTGTCACTTCAAATGATTAAAGCCAATCCGTGGTGGCTCCCGACAAGCCGCCTCAATGATGGAGAACAGTATGAAGCTCGCAAAATTCATCGGTTCCGCACTTGTCGCCCTGACTATCTCAGCGCCGGCGATCGCACAGCAGTCGCCGGGTGGTCAGCCGGATCAGGTTGCCCAGCTCGCGCAGATGGTGGGGCTGTCTGAAGAACAGCAAACCGAGATTCGCGGCATCATCGACGACATGCAGGGCGAGATCGGCGAACTGCGCCAGGATGCCCGCTCGCTGCAGGAAGACCTGCAAGAGCAGATCAAGCCGGATTACGACGAATCTGCCATTCGTGACAATGCCGCCAAACTCGGTGATGTGACCGGTGAAATTGCAGCACTTTCTGCCCTGATGCAGGCGAAGGTAGATGCGGTGTTCACCCAGGAGCAGCGTGATGAGCTGGATCGCCGCATGAAGCAGATGCAGCAGCAGATGCAACAACAGCGTCAGATGATGCAACCTCAGGGCCAGCAGTAATCCGCTGAGTCTGTGTGTTTGCGAGAAACCCCGCCGGAGCCTGGCCCCGGCGGGGTTTTTTGTTATGGGGAATTAAACGGTCGAACCAGAATGATCAGCCTGGGCAGTAGGGTGAGTGCACCCAGCAAGGCCATGAACATGGCAAAACCGGTGAACAGGCCAAAATAAATGGTGGGAATGAAGTTCGACAGCACCAGTATGGAGAAACCGGCAATGATGGTCAGCGAGGTGTAGAACATGGCCTGGCCGATACTGCGGTGACAGCGATGCATGGTGGCCAGGTAGTCGCCGTCTTTGGCGAACTCGGTTTTGAAGCGATGGATGTAGTGGATGGTGTCATCTACCGCAATCCCGACGGTGATGGCCGCCACGGTAATGGTCATCATATCCAGTGGAATGCCCAGCCAGCCCATCAGCCCCAGTACTGAGCCTGCGGCAATCAGGTTGGGTGCCATACCCACCAGCGCCAGCTTCACGGAACGGAACAGGATCAGAAACATGACCAGGATAGCGCCAAACACCACGCCGATGGTTTTGATCTGGGAATCGAACAGGCTCTGAAGCATGTTGTTGTACATCACTGTCATGCCTGAGAGCAGTATGCGATCCCGGTCGTAACCGAGTTCGGTGCTCAGGTGGTGGCGAATGTCATCCAGCAGCTCCTGTCGACGCAGGTCTGGCATGGTTTCGAGTATGCGGATACTGAATCGCGCCTTGTCCTGCTCCTCAGAAATATAAGGGGTCAGCAGAATATCCTGTAGATCGTCCGGTACGGCGGCGGGCACAAAGGCCAGCTCCAGGGCGTCCAGGGGCTCACCTCCGTTAACCTGGGCCAGCAGTTCGAGTGTGGTCTGTATGGACAGGACTTTGCCGGTCTCCGGCAGGCTATGCAGGTAATCATGCACCTCACCGAGTTGGCGCATTTTCTGATAGGTGTACCAGGTGTCCCGGTATTCCTCGTCACCGCAGTCTTCTACAAACGGGTCGCAGTCACTGGCGAATGGATCCGCGTTGGCGTTATCCGGGGCGGGTTGATCGGTAATGACCACATCCAGCGGCGTGGTGCCCCCCAGTCGGTCGTCTATGGTGACCATGCCTTGATGGATTTCGGTGGAGGACTTGAAGTAATCAATGAAGCTGTTCTCTACCGTCAGTCGGTTCAGGCCAATCACGCAGAGCACGGCAATGACCCCGGAACTGACCAGGACCGTCCCGCTGAACCGCTCGGTGAAGCGGGCGAAGGCATCGGTGAAGGGCACCTTGTCTGAGCTCACGCGCTGGTCGATCGGGGGTGGCAGCAGGCTCAACAGGGCCGGGAAGATCAAGAAAGTAATGAGAAAAGCCACGGTCAGCCCCAGGGTCATCATCCAGCCAAAATCGATGACCGGCCGGATGCCGCTGAAGGTGAGGGAGCCGAAGGCAACAATGGTGGTGATCGCCATATAGAAGCACGGTCGGATCATGGTCATCAGGGTGTTGCGCAGGATGTTGTTTGGCGCAGCCTCGGGCTCGTCATGCTGGAATTCCCGGTAGCGCACAATCAGGTGGATGGTGAGCGACAGGGTCATGATCAGTAGCAGCGAGATAAAGTTGGACGAAATCACTGTCACCGGCCATTGGGCCCAGCCCAGAAATCCGACCATCAGCCAGACGGTAAAACCGCAACACAACAGTGGTACCACGACCCAACGCCATTGCCGGAAAATAATCGCCAGGGTGAGCAGCAGGAAAGCCAATACCCCGAAGCCGAAAGTGGAGAGATCGTTTTCAATAAACCGGATCATGTCGGCGACAATCATGGGCACGCCGCCCAGGTGGATGCTGGCGTGGTCGCGGTATTGCTCCAGTATGGCGCGAACCTGATTGATGGTGGCATCACGCTCTTCACCCAGTTGCTCGGTGTAGCGGATAAATTCGTCGCTTGTCTGCTCAAGTTGCGTCCGCTCGGCCTCGCTGGCCTCGCCCCGATTCACCTTTTCCCGGAGTTCGTTACGCTGGTTGAGTAAGTCAAAATAGCGGCCCGGGGTTGGCAGGTTGACCTGGATGGCCGTGGTCTTGCCGTCCTCGCTGATGAGCAGGTTTGGGTACATGGGGTTGTCCAGCAACGCCTGTCGGCCGGTCGCCGGAGCCACATCGTGTTCATCCAGCGTTTTGATCTCGCTGTCGACGGTGTCCAGGGTAAGGTCCGGACTGTGCAGCAGCGGTACATTCAGAATGCTGTTGGTGGAACCGACGGCCTCAAGAGCCTGCAAGTCGTCGCGAAGAGCCCTTAACCGCGACAGGCCTTCGGTGGTGAACAGGGGCTCGTTGGGGGTGTAGGTGACCACCAGGAAATCGTCAGAGGTGGTGAAGGTCTGGTTTACCTGTCGGTACTGCTCCAGCGAACGATCGTTTTCCAGCACCAGGGATTCTGCCGAGGCATCCAGCCGGAACTGATCAAAACGCAGCGCGGTCAGTGCCAGTAGCAGGGCAAACAGGGCCAGAACAATCCAGGGGTGGGGCAGGATAAAACGGTCGTAGAAGGCGCCAAGGCGATTCATGAGTTACAACTCTGCAGTCAAAAACGAGTGCAGAGTGTGCCACAAACCTCAGCGAACTGTGACCTTTGCCGAGGCTTCTTCCAGTGAACGGATCAGTTGCTCCAGACGTTGCGTCATATCCGCGCTTTCCGAGAGCTGGACAACCATGTTCCGGGTAGTCTCCCGGATGTCCTGAACATTGGTCAGAACCTGATCGGTATCGGCGGTCTGTTCGGCAGACATATCCGCGATTTCCTGATTGGTCCGGTCGATACGACCGACCACCTCGTTAATGGCTTCCAGGGCCTGGCGCCCCTTTTCGGATTCTTCCACGCATCGCTCGGCGTCGTCTGAGCTCCCCGTCATCTGTTCGACAGCGGTATTCATGGAGGCCAACAGGCGATCCAGGGTGGTCTGGATCTGGTCGGTGGAGTCCTGAACCCGGCGCGCCAGGTTACGGACTTCTTCGGCAACCACCGCAAAGCCCCGGCCCTGTTCGCCCGCGCGGGCGGCTTCTATGGCGGCATTGAGGGCCAGCAGGTTGGTTTGCTCGGCAATGCCCTTGATTTCGGTAATGGTCTGGCCAATCTCATGGCTGTTTTCGGCCAGTGACTGTACGCTGCCAGCAGACTGGCGAACCACACTCGCCAGCCTGCGAATGCTGTCGGCGCTCTGGCTGACCCGTTGGCTGCCATTTACCGCAGTTTCCCGGGCTTCTGTTGACAGGGTTTTGGCAATGCCTGCCTGTTCGGCAATGCCGACAAAGCTTTGCAGCATGGCCTCAACGGATTCGGCTGAGCGGTTGGCGCCTTCCTGTTGCCGCGTGAGGCTGTCCCTGCGTGCGGCGGCCCGCTGGGTGAGAGATTCGACCTCCTGGTGCAGGTGCTCGGTGGCCGTTTTCATGCTGCGAACGACATCAGATGTACGATCCTGCATCGCATTGAAGGCAGCGGCCATTTCGCCAATTTCATCCCGGGAGTCGACGTCGGCCCGACGGCTCAGGTCGCCGCTGGTCTGCACCGCAACCATGGTGTCCTTGAGCCGGTTAACATGGCGTTCGATAAAGGAAATCAGCAGTTGGGAACCGGCCATCTCCAGCGCCATGAGCACCGCCACGATCAGTGCAAAGCCCGGCGCGGTGTCTGCAAATACCTGGCTGAAGCTGGATTCGGTCTGGCCCGCGATCACCTGCATGGCATAAAGCACCAGCAGACACAGCACCGCAAACACGAGAATATTCAGCAACCAGAATTTGTACTTCAGCCGGATATTTCGCAACAGGGTCAGCATTGGCGGCTCTCAGTCAACGGCCTTGACCGGAATCTGCATCGCCTTGTCGGGCACGGGAACCTCCGGCACGCTCAGGCCCAGATTGTTCTTGTCGAATACCCGGTCGGCCCGGTAGCTGGAGCGAACCATGGGGCCGGACGGCACTTCCATGAAACCTTTTTCCAGACCAATGTCGCGGTAACGGTTGAATTCTTCCGGGGTGACGTAGCGCTCCACCGGCAGGTGGTTCGGCGTGGGGCGCAGGTACTGGCCCAGGGTGAGAATATCCACACCAATGGCGCGCAGATCGTCCATGGTTTCAAGGATTTCCTCTTCGGTTTCACCCAGACCCAGCATCAGGCTGGTTTTGGTGAGCACATCTGGCCGATGTTTCTTGGCGTGGGCCAGTACGCTCAGGGTTTTTTCGTAACCGGCACGGGGGTCTCGCACACGACTGGTCAGGCGCTTGACGGTTTCCACGTTCTGGGCGAACACGTCCAGTCCGGAATCCACCACTTTTTCCACGTCGCTCATTACTGCATCAAAGTCCGGGGTCAGGGCTTCTACCGCCACCTCCGGGGTACGCTGTTTGATGGCCGAGACACAGGCCGCGTAGTGCGCGGCGCCGCCGTCGGGCAAGTCGTCACGGTCTACCGACGTCAGCACGATGTAGCGCAGGCCCATCAGTTCCACAGACTTGGCGCTGTTTTCAGGCTCTTCCGGGTCAAGCCAGCCTTTCGGGTTGCCGGTGTCGACTGCGCAGAATTTGCAGGCCCGGGTGCACACAGAGCCCATCACCATGATGGTGGCGGTGCCGTTGGTCCAGCATTCGCCAATGTTGGGGCAATGTGATTCCTGGCAGACGGTGCTCAGGCGGTGCTCGGTCACGTTCCGGCGCACGGCATCGTAGCGCTCGCCGCCCGGCATGCGCGCCCTCAGCCATTTCGGCTTGCGCTCCAGAGATTTGCCTTCCGTGTTTGATGATGAACGCTTGACGCCGTCCTTGATGGCGGAGAAGCCGTGTTCGTTACGGAATTTGGAACCACTGGTAATGCGGGGCTTTGCGCTTTCGCTCATTGGCCAGGAACTCTCGGATAAGGGTGTGGTGAACCTTTAAGAGTAATCGGCGGTCAGGGCAGTTACAAGGCAGGTAGGGGCAATCACGGGGTTACCGGGCACGACTTTGGTCGTACCCGGTTGAGGGATATCAAGCCTGGGATTTTTCCAGGGCCTGAGTGATATCGGCGATGATATCGTCGGCATCTTCAATGCCGATCGACAGCCGTACAAGGTCTTCGCTGACCCCCGCACTTTTCAGCTCGTCAGCATTGAGCTGGCGGTGGGTAGTGGTGGCCGGATGGCAAGCCAGGGACTTGGCATCGCCAATGTTCACCAGTCGCAGGATCAGATCCAGGGCATCGATGAATTTGGCGCCGGCTTCGCGGCCACCTTTAATGCCGAAACTGAGAATGCCGGAGGCCTTGCCGTCACAGATCTTGTCGCAGGTGGCCTTATAGGGGCTGTTCGCGAGGCCGGCGTAGTTGACCCATTCCACGGCGGGATGATCCTGCAGGAACTGGGCAACCTTCTGGGCGTTGTCGCAGTGGCGTTCCATGCGCAGGGCCAGGGTTTCCAGCCCCTGCATGATCAGGAACGAATTGAACGGCGACAGGGCGGAGCCGGTGTTGCGAAGCGGTACCACCCGACAGCGGCCGATAAAAGCGGCTTCGCCCAGGGCTTCGGTGTAAACCACGCCGTGGTAGGAGGGGTCGGGCTGGTTCATCATCGGGAACTTGTCGGCGCTGGCTTTCCAGTCGAACTTGCCGGAGTCCACCACAATCCCCGCCACCGTGGTGCCGTGGCCGCCGATGTACTTGGTCAGGGAGTGAATCACGATATCCGCGCCATGCTCGAACGGGCGGCACAGAAACGGCGTGGCGACAGTGTTATCGACAATCAGCGGAATGCCGTGCTTGTGGGCAATCTCGGCCCACTTCTGGATATCCACCACATTACCGGCCGGGTTGCCGATAGATTCACAGAACAGCGCCCGGGTCTGGTCATCGATGGCGCTCTCTACCGCCGCAAAATCATCGTGGGGCACCATCTTGCATTCGATGCCCTGGTTCGGCAGCGAGTGGGCAAACAGGTTGTAGGTGCCGCCGTACAGCTGGCTGGTGCTGACGATGTTGTTGCCCACCTTGCAGATGGTTTGCAGGGCATAGGTAATGGCCGCCATGCCGGACGCTACTGCCAGTGCGCCAATACCACCTTCCAGCGCTGCCATACGCTCTTCCAGAACCGCGTTGGTGGGGTTCATGATGCGGGTATAGATGTTGCCCTGTACCTTCAGGTCAAACAGGTCGGCACCATGCTGGGTGTCGTCGAAGGTGTAAGACGTGGTCTGGTAAATGGGCGTGGTGGCGGCCTTGGTGGTCGGGTCGCTCTTGAAGCCGGCGTGCAACGCGAGAGTAGCTGGTTTCATCACAACATTCCTTGCTGGTGGATTGTTCGTTATTGGTTTAAGGAGCCGAGTATGCCACAGGCATTCGGGCTTCGGCACAGTTCCAGCGGTTATACCGATATAAGGTGGAACGCGGAGTCAGTCCAGGACACCGTATACCAAAGCTCTGAGCTGCTGTCGGATGGGGTAGGACGAAGACGGCATCAGCTGGGTCATGAAAATCACCACCAGATCTTCCACCGGGTCGATAAAGAAGCTGGTGCTAGCCAGGCCGCCCCAGCCGAATTCGCCTTCGGAGCCGATGGTGGCGGAACTGGCAACATCGGTTTTCACTGAAAAGCCCAGCCCGAAGCCACTGCCGGCATAGGGTGTTTCGCTGAAGCCCCCAATAGAAAGCCCCGGCAGGTCCTTGCCGCCAGGCAGGTGGTTCAGGCGCATGAATTCCAGGGTTTTGCGCCCGATGATGCGTTGGCCCTGATACGCTCCACCCTGGCAGAGGGCCTGGGCGAACCTGAAATAGTCATCAATGGTGGACACCAGTCCACCTCCGCCAGACAGGAACTTTGGCTCCTTCAGGTAGCGGGAGCGCTCCGGGTCGTCCTGTAGCTTCATGGTGTCGCCGGGTTGGTACAGGTAGCAGGCAGCGAAACGTTCCTGCTGGTCCTGCTGGACCTGAAAGCCGGTGTCGGCCATGCCCAGTGGTTCGAAAATGTGCTCACGGAAGTACGCATCCAGTGGCTTGCCGGATAACAGCTCAACCAGGTAACCCAGTACATCGGTGGATACGGAATAGTTCCACGCGGTGCCCGGTGAGAACTCCAGTGGCAGTTCTGCAAGGCGATCCACCAGCTTGTCCAGGGTCAGGATCGAACTGCCATCCAGTTTCAGCTGGCGATAGGCGGCATCGACTTCTGTTCGCTCGGTGAAACCGTAGGTCAGCCCGGAGGTGTGAGTCATCAGGTCCCGGATGGTCATGGTGGTGGTTGCCGGTTCGGTTTCGAAATCCGGGTAGCGGCCACCCTTGTACACCTGAAGGTTTCGCCAGGAGGGAATGTACTTGTGTACCGGGTCGTTCAGCAGAAATTTGCCTTGCTCATACAGCTGCATCATGGCGATGGAGGTGATGGGCTTGGTCATGGAGTAGATGCGGAACACGGTATCCCGTTCCATGGGCAGGTTGCGTTCGACATCTCTCAGGCCCTGGGCTTCACACCAGAGAACCTTGCCATGCCGGGCCACCAGTGTGACCGCCCCCGGGATCTTGCCGGGTTGAATGTAGTTCTCGTCGAAGTGGCGGGTAATACGCTTCAGGCGATCCAGGGAAACGCCGGAGGTGATTGATTCCTGCATGGCAGCGGGCAGCCTTTTGTTCGGTTTAACGGATCTGGTTGGCAGATGCCGGGCCGGCATCGTTATCGGGAAACACGGTATCGTAGCACCAGGTAAACACAAAGGCGTAAACCAGGTAAAACACCACAAAGGCGATATCCACGATCAGCGCCTCCAGCAGGCCGATATCGAGCCACCAGGCGATCACCGGGAGGAACGCCAGCATCAGCCCGAACTCGAAACTGATGGCATGCAGGAAGCGCAGCTTGAGGGTTTTCCGGGTAGTGCCGGTGAACCGCTTCAGGCCGTGATCAAACATCAGGTTGAAGATATAGTTCCACAGGGTGGCCATGGTAGCACCGATGGCGGCAAGTACACCGGTTTCCCCAAGATCCAGGCCAAAGACAAAGGCGGCCAGGGGAGTTGATATGAGCAGGCCGATCACTTCAAAGGAAATGGCCTGGCGGATTCGGTCTTTTGTGGTTCGCATGGTGTTGGGAGTAGCGTAGGCGGGTCGTCCCGCGTTCTGTTCCCGGGAAGGGTGGGGTCGTCCCCAGAACTGAAAAAGCCCGGTTCTTTCGAACCGGGCTTTCAGAATACTGGTAGCAAGGGGCGGAGTCGAACCGCCGACCCCAGCATTATGAGTGCTGTGCTCTAACCAACTGAGCTACCTTGCCATTTCGCTTCGGGACACGCCCCAAACGAGGCGCGTATTTTCGGTATTTGGGCTCAGCCTGTCAAGGCTTTACGGCCAAAAAATACCGAAAATTACACGTTGAACCGGAAGTGAATAACGTCGCCGTCTTTGACGATGTAATCTTTGCCCTCCAGGCGCCATTTGCCGGCATCTTTGGCGCCGGCTTCGCCGTTGTACTGTACGAAATCGTCGTAGCTCACCACCTCAGCCCGGATGAAGCCGCGTTCGAAGTCGGTGTGGATAACGCCAGCCGCCTGAGGGGCTGTGGCGCCGATTCTGACGGTCCAGGCACGCACTTCCTTCACGCCGGCGGTAAAGTACGTTTGCAGGCCAAGCAGGCCGTAACCGGCGCGGATCACACGGTCCAGCCCAGGTTCTTCCATGCCCATTTCGTCCAGGAACATGGATTTCTCTTCGTCTTCCAGTTCAGAGATCTCGGCTTCCAGCTTGTTGCAGATGGGTACCACGACTGCGTTTTCAGAAGCGGCAATCTCACGCACCTTGTCCAGGTGGGGATTGTTCTCGAAGCCGTCTTCGTTCACGTTGGCGATGTACATGGTGGGTTTGACGGTAAGCAGGCAAAGCTCGCGAATCAGTGCCGTCTGGTCTTTGTCCAGGCCCATGCTGCGCACTGGCTTGCCTTCGTTCAGTACCGGCAACAGTTTTTCAAACATTTCCAGTTGGGCCTTGGCTTCTTTGTCGCCACTCTTGGCGACGCGCTGGACGCGTTTGATGGCTTTCTCTACGGTGTCGAGATCGGCCAGGGCCAGCTCGGTGTTGATCACTTCGATGTCGGAAGCAGGATCTACCTTGTTGGCCACGTGGATGACGTTGCCGTCTTCAAAGCAGCGCACCACGTGAGCAATGGCATCGGTCTGGCGGATGTTGGCCAGGAACTGGTTGCCCAGGCCTTCGCCCTTGGAGGCGCCGGCGACCAGGCCGGCGATGTCGACGAACTCCATGGTGGTGGGCACCACCCGCTCCGGCTTGACGATCTCCGCCAGTCTGGTGAGGCGCGGGTCTGGCATGGCCACCACGCCGGCGTTCGGCTCGATGGTGCAGAACGGGAAGTTTTCCGCGCCGATGCCGGCTTTGGTCAGTGCGTTGAACAGGGTGGATTTGCCGACGTTGGGAAGGCCGACGATGCCGCAGTTAAATCCCATGGAATGCCTCTGCTGGAACTGAAAAATTTGGGCGGATTATACCGGTGTATCGGTAAGGGTGCGAGTAAGGGGATGTGCCTTGCTCAGGGCGTTGGTTTGAAGCTGTGCAAACGGTTCATGGCGGCAGCCAGTTTGCCGCTGGCGGCATCCGGTAATACCCGCATGACTTCGTCAAACACGGCGGTCAATTGTTCGGTTTCCTGTTTGCCCAGTCGGCCCAGTACAAAACCGGTGACTTTGCGGCTGTCGCCGGGGTGGCCTATGCCAAGGCGCAGGCGCTGGAAATCGTTGGTGCCCAGATGGGCGATGGTGTCGCGCAGCCCGTTGTGGCCGCCGTGGCCGCCGCCTTTCTTGAGTTTGGCCGTGCCGGGAGGCAGGTCAAGCTCGTCGTGGGCAACCAGAATCTGTTCAGGGGAGATCTTGAAGAAGTCCGCCAGGGCCTTGATGGCAGTGCCGCTGCGGTTCATAAAGGTACTGGGGTTCAGTAAGTGCAGGTCCAGGCCCTGCCACTGAATGCGGGCGTATAGCCCGTGATACTTCTTTTCGGGACGGAGCGTCTGACCCGCTTCGCGGGCCAGCGCTTCGACGAACAGGGCGCCGGCGTTGTGGCGGGTATTCTCGTAGTCGGAACCGGGATTTCCCAGTCCAACCACCATGACAATATCCTGTGCCATTCGCCGTTGCCCCCGGAGTTATTACTCCTCGCCGCCTTCTTCGCCTTCCTCGCCTTCAGCGTCGTCCGCCTTGGCGCCTTTCGGCTTGTGGATAGAGGCAACTGGCAGGTCGTGGTCTTCGCCCTGCTGCAGAGCGGCAACTTTAACGCCTTTCGGCAGTTTCAGGTCGCTCAGGTGAACTACCTGATCCATCTCGACTTCGTTCAGGTCGACTTCGATGAACTCGGGCAGGTTCTGCGGCAGACAGATCACTTCAACTTCGGTCATGGTGTGGGAAACAATGCCACCCTGGAGTTTCACGGCCGGAGCTGTGTCTTCGTTGATGAAGTGCAGCGGTACGTTAACGTGAATCTCGTGGTCCTTGTCAACGCGCAGGAAGTCGGCGTGAGTCAGGATGGGCTTGTACGGATGACGCTGCAGATCCTTCAGGATCACGCTCTCTTTTTTGCCCTGAATGTCGACGGTCAGGATGTGAGAGAAGAAGGCTTCGTTTTCGATGGCCTTTTTCAGCTCGTTGTGCCAGATGGCGACCGGAGTTGCGTCTTTGCCGCCACCGTAGATGATGGCCGGAATCTTACGCTCTTCGCGACGCAGGCGGCGGCTCGCACCTTTCCCCTGATCGTCACGAGGAAATGCTTCAATTACAAAATCCTGAGACATGGTAATTACCTCGTTGGTCATCTGAGCGGCCCGCGACCAGGCTCTGAACAGATGAGCATTTCAAAAAGACCGGAGTTTTCCGATCGACTAAAAGAGTCGGGAGCCCTGTTGGACTCCCGACCCGGAAACTGCCTCTAAGTCTGAGGGTTACAGCGATAAGGCTGTTCAGACGTTCTCGAACATGGCACTGATGGACTCTTCGTTGCTCACGCGGCGAATGGATTCGGCGAGCAGCCCAGCCATGCTGAGGGGGCGGATTCTATCACAATTTTTGGCTTTGTCACCCAGCGGGATGGTGTCGCACACCACCAGTTCGTCCAGCTCCGAGTTGTTGATGTTCTCGATGGCCGGGCCGGAAAGTACCGGGTGAGTAATGTAGGCAACCACGCGGGAGGCGCCGTGCTCTTTGAGCGCGTTGGCGGCTTTGCACAGTGTGCCGGCGGTGTCGACGATGTCATCCACCAGGATGCAGGTCTTGTCGCGGACGTCACCGATGATGTGCATTACCTGGGAAACGTTGGCCTTGGGGCGGCGCTTGTCGATGATGGCCAGGTCGGCATCATCCAGGCGCTTGGCAACAGCGCGGGCGCGGACAACGCCGCCTACGTCCGGAGATACGACGACAAAGTTCTCGAACCGCTGTTTTTCAATGTCTTCAAGCAGTACCGGGGTGGCGTAGATGTTGTCCACCGGGATATCGAAGAAGCCCTGAATCTGGTCGGCGTGCAGGTCTACGGTCAGCACACGATCCACGCCAATGCTGGAGATCATGTCGGCGACCACTTTGGCGCTGATGGCTACCCGGGTAGAGCGAACGCGACGATCCTGACGGGCATAGCCGTAGTAAGGAATAACGGCGGTGATTCGTGTGGCGGATGCACGACGCAGGGCGTCAGCCATCACGATCAGTTCCATCAGGTTGTCGTTGGTGGGGTAGCAGGTGGGCTGGATAATGAAAACGTCGTGACCACGAACATTCTCATTGATTTCAACGGTGGTCTCGCCATCGCTGAAGCGGCCTACAGTGGCCTGGCCCATGGGAATATGGAGTTTTCTGGCAATATCACGCGCAAGTTCGGGGTTGGCATTGCCAGCGAAAATCATCAATTTGGACACGACAGCATCCTTCTCAGTATCGGCGTTTGATTCAGAAGAAGCGGGAGAAAGGTGGCTGGGGTGGCAGGATTCGAACCTGCGCATGACGGGATCAAAACCCGTTGCCTTACCACTTGGCGACACCCCAATATCATCGTGCTTTTTTGGCATCATTTCAGCTCTGTCAGCTTTTTGTGCAGAGGTGAATGGTTCACCCCTTTAGCTACGAACCCCGTGATGCCGGAGGGTTTGCTTTCCCAGATAATCCGGGCTGCGGATTCTGTCGGGAAACGTCCAAAAATGCAAGCCCCGGTTCCGGTTAATCTTGCAGGTCCGAATTGTGAAAGCCACTCCAGGCTCTGGTTAACCTCAGGATACAGTTTTCGAACTACATCCTCACAGTCGTTTCGGTACCTCGAGGCGTCTCCCTCAAAAGCGGGGCGTATTTTGATTTTTGGTGTGTCCCTTGTCAACCCTTCGGCTGAAAAAATCTTTCCGGTGCTGATGTTGCACTCGGGTTTGAGCACCACAAACCAGTCTTCCGGCGGGTTTGTGGGGGTCAGCTTTTCGCCGACACCCTCGCCAAAGGCTGCATGGCCACGCACAAATACCGGCACATCGGCGCCCAGGCGCAGGCCGATTTCTGCAAGCTGGTCTTCGCCCAGATTCAGTTCCCAGAGGCGGTTCATTGCAAGCAGGGTGGTTGCGGCGTTGGAGCTGCCGCCACCCAGGCCGCCGCCCATGGGCAAGCGCTTGTGGATGTGAATGGTAACGCCGGGGAGCGTGTTCTCGGTGGTTGCGGCCAGGGCTTTGGCTGCCCTGATTACCAGGTTGTCATTGTCCGGAACGCCTGATACGGGTTCTGCCAGTCGTATGCCGGGCTGCTCCGGAGTCAGTGTGAACGTGAGTTCGTCGCCATAGTCCAGAAACTGGAACAGGGTCTGGAGCTCGTGGTATCCGTCCGGGCGCCGGCCAACGATGTGCAGGAACAGATTGAGTTTGGCTGGCGAAGGCAGGGTAATCCGGGTTAGCAATACTCAGTCCTCTTGTTGCCATTCGCTGATGACCACGCGTACCCGCTTGTCTCCGTTCAGGGCGGTTATCCGGGCAGGAAGCGCGGGCAGGCTGTCAATGAAGGGCTGCCAGCGGTCATAGCGAATTTCCCAGCCATTCTGACGCAGGATGGCCAGTTGGCGCTGTTCATCGAACAGCAGGCGGAAATCACCGTCCGGTGCTGGCAATCCCCGAACCCACCAGGCGAGGTTGTCGATGGGCAGGTTCCACCCTGTGGCGGCGGCCACCAGTGTTTCCGGGTCTGAGGACTGGTAGGTCTCACCATTGGCCAGGGTCAGTTCAATGAAGCCCGGAACGCCCTTGAGCCGTGTCGTGCCCATGCCCAGAAAAGAGGATGACAGCGAGAGGTCGTAGCTTTCACCCTGCTGGCGCCAGTTGTTGATAATGGCGGTGCCGCTGTCTGAGGGTTGTTTTACCGCCAGCTTTCCTCTCAGTTGCCACTGATCAAACCGGCTCAGTTGGTTGCTGCGCTCGGCCCAGTCGGCCGGGGGCTGGTTTGTCATGCCTTCGGGCAAAGGTTCCAGCTGGATGGTGGTACAGCCGGCCATGGCGCCGGTCAGCAGCGCCATGGCAAGTAATCTTCGGATCATTGGTCGGCCCCATCGCTGGTCAGCCGGTCGATGGTTTCCCGAAGAATTTCATGGTCCGGGTTCTGGTCCAGCCCTTCTTCCCAGATGATGCGAGCCTGTTCTTCATTGCCGGTTACCCACAGAACTTCGCCATAGTGTGCTGCTACTTCCGGGTCCGGGTAGGCTTCCCAGGCCCGGGCCAGGAAGTCGAGGGCCTGATCCGTTTCGCCCTGGCGGAACAGTACCCAGCCCATGCTGTCGAGAATGGCCGGGTTTTCCGGGTCCAGCTCAAGGGCTTTTTCAATATAACCGCGGGCTTCATCCAGGCGATCAGTACGCACCGTCAGAATGTAGCCCAGGGCGTTCAGGGCAACGGCATTTTCCGGTTGCGCTTCAAGGATGGTTTTCAGGTCCTGCTCTGCGCCAGCCGGTTCTCCCATGGTGTCTTGCAGCATGGCCCGTGCATAGCGCAGTTCAACGTTGTTAGGGTAGTTTTCCAGCGCAGAATCGGCTGCGGTCAGGGCTTGTTCATTTTGCTCCTGATCGATCAGCAGATTCACCTCCAGCAGCCAGAATTTCTCGGCGTGGTCCGGGGCTCGTTCGCGCAGGCTCTGGATGTGGGCAATGGCCTGGTCCAGATCGCCCGCCTGGGCCTGCAGTTCGCTGGCGCGGGCCAGCGACGGGAAGAAATAATTTCCCCGTTCCACGCTCTGGTAGTACTCGATCGCCTGGTCCGTATTGCCGGCATCTTCCTCGATGCGCCCCAGGTAGTAGCTGGCTTCGTCCTCGTGGTGGCCCTGCTCTATCAGGCGGGTCAGTTCCTCCCGGGCCAATGCGGGCTGCTGGTTTTCCAGGGCGACCAGAGCGTGTGAAAGTCTCAGCCCCGGCGTGTCCGGATAGCGTTTTACCAGCCGTTCAAATTCGTCCTGGGCCGCCTGCAGCTCTCCCTCGTTAATCAGCATGCGGCCATAGAGGGTGCCCATCTGGCGGTTGGCCGGGAAGCGCCGGGTGTTGGTGGTCAGGTAATTCAGTGCCTCACGTTTTTGCCCGGTCTGGTAGAGCAGGTCCCCCTTGAGGATGATGGCCGGCTGGAAGTTCGGCTCTTGCTCAAGCAACTGGTTGATTTGCCGGAGGGCGACGGTCGGGGTGCCGGTAATTTTTTGCAGCAGGGCAATGCTGTACTGGAGTTCGGGGTTTTCCGGGTGCTTCACAGCCAGTTGACTGTAGAGCGTCAGCAGCTCCTGTTGCTGGACTGGCGGCAGGCCGGCGGCCATGGCTGCCAGGCTGTCAAAGTCCGCGTCTTCTCCCTGGTCCATGATCTGTTCCATATGGAACAGGGCGTTTTCCAGTTTCTGGCGTTTGACTGCCTGAATGGCCGAAATCCGATGTGCCTCCAGATTGTCGGGGTCCACATCCAGCCAGAGCGTAGCCAGTTGTTGCTGGGCATTGTCTGCATTCAGGGACTGGGCGATCCGCATGGCCCGCTCGATCACGCCGGTGTCCCGTGAGGTTTTTGCAGCCTGGAGGTAATTGACCAGGGTGACATCGTAACGGCCACGCTGGCCGGCCACTTCAGCCGACAGAAGCTGGTACAGCACTTCCGGTTCGAATTCGGCATAGTTGATGGGCGTGGCAGGCGGGGTAGCTGCAGGGGTATCGGTCTCGGTTACCTCGTTGGCGGGTTCCGGAGTGCCAGAAAATACAGCGCAGCCCGGAAGTGTGACGAGAGTGAGTCCCAACAGGCAGGTAACCAGATACGGTGCGGATTTTTGCATGCAACTTCCTGTGTGCTATCGGCGATAGGTCAGTGAAAACCGTTTTCTGCCCGGTAATTGAGGCAGATCGGGTTGCGGCCACGGCCAAGGCCCTATAATGGCATAAGCGTCTGAACTTGCCCAACCTGTCCGCACTTGCCGAAGGCGACGGGTTTTCGGGTGGCGACTGAGCAGTTGCCCCGGTAGAATGGCGAGTGATTATCCATAATCAGGGCAGGGTTTTCTGTACTCCAAATGGCACTAGTAACGCTGGGAATCAACCATCGCACCGCACCCGTGGAGATCCGCGAGCGTGTGGCGTTCACGCCGGAGCGAATGGCCGAGGCCTTTTCAGAACTCCGTGCTGCCTCCGGTGCCAGCGAGGCGGCTATCCTGTCCACCTGCAACCGGACGGAGCTCTATCTGGCCGGGGATGATGACTGCGCCCCCTCAGTGCTGCGCTGGCTGGCCGGCTTCCACGAGCTGGATGTGGCCGATCTTGAAAACGTACTCTATGTGCATCGGGATTCCGACGCGGTTCGTCATATGATGCGGGTGGCCGCCGGCCTGGACTCCATGGTGTTGGGCGAACCGCAGATTCTGGGCCAGCTCAAGGATGCCTATGCCCTGGCGCGGGAACACAGCGCCACTGGCTCCTTCCTATCCCGGTTGTTCGAGCAGACCTTTTCAGTAGCCAAGCGGGTACGCACCCAGACGGCCATTGGTGAAAACCCGGTGTCGGTTGCCTATGCCTCGGTTAGCATGGCGCACCACATTTTTGCGGACATGTCCCGCAACAAGGCGCTGCTGATTGGTGCCGGGAAAACCATTGAACTGGTCGCCAGGCACCTGGCAGAAGCCGGTGTGCGCAGTTTCCTGGTGGCCAACCGTACACTGGAGAAGGCCCAGGCGCTGGCAGAAGCCCACGGCGGTAAAGGCATTCTGCTGTCGGAAATTCCGGATCATCTTTCCGACGTGGATATCGTGATTTCCTCCACCGCGAGCCCCTTGCCGATTCTGGGCAAAGGCGCGGTGGAAAGGGCGTTGAAGAAGCGCAAGCACCGGCCCTATTTCATGGTCGACATTGCCGTGCCCCGGGATATTGAACCGGAAGTGGCGTCACTGGCCGACGTCTACCTCTATACCGTAGACGACCTGCGCCAGGTGATTGAAGAGAATATTCGCTCCCGGGAAGGCGCGGCCCGGGAGGCGGAAAACCTGATCAGCAGTGGCGTTCAGGATTTTCTGGATCAGCTGCGTGCCCTGGATGCGGTTTCCACTCTCAAGGTGTTCCGTCAGCGTGCAGAATTGCTGCGCGATGTCGAAACCGAAAAAGCCTTGCGCGCCCTGCGCAACGGCACCGATCCGGAGACGGCCCTGCGCTCACTGGCACGGGGCCTGACCAACAAACTTCTGCACCAACCCTCGGTTCAGGTACGCAAGGCGATGGCCGAAGGCCGTACCGAAGTGACCGAATGCCTGAGGGAGCTTTACCAGCTGGACGCACTGGAAGCTGACGAGCCCACCACCACGGAAAAACTATGAAACCATCCATCCAGTCCCGCCTCGAACAGCTTGTTGAACGGTTCGAGGAGGTGAACGCGTTGCTGAGTGATGCTTCGGTGATTGCCAATCAGGATAAATTCCGGGACCTGTCCCGCGAATTTGCCGAGATTGAACCGGTGGTCAAGTGTTTTCAGGCTTGGCGACAGTCTCTGGAGGACATCGATGCGGCCACGGAGCTGGCCAAAGACGGCGATGCAGACATGCGGGAAATGGCCGAAGAGGAGCTGGCCAGTGCCCGGGCTCGCAGTGAAGAGCTGGACGAAGAATTGCAGCGTTTAATGCTGCCCAAAGACCCCAATGACACCAAGAATGTGTTCCTGGAAATCCGTGCCGGCACCGGGGGCGATGAAGCCGCTATCTTTGCCGGCGACCTGTTTCGCATGTATTCCCGCTATGCCGAGAAACGCCGGTGGCAGGTCGAGGTGCTCAGCGAAAATGAAGGGGAGCACGGCGGTTTCAAGGAAATCATCGCCCGCCTCTCTGGCGATGGTGTTTATGGCACGCTGAAATTTGAATCCGGTGCGCACCGGGTGCAGAGAGTGCCGGAAACCGAATCCCAGGGCCGCATTCACACCTCGGCCTGCACGGTTGCCGTGATGCCGGAGGCCGACGAAGCCGAAGCAGTCGAGATCAACAAAGCGGACCTGCGGGTGGATACCTTCCGCTCCTCCGGTGCCGGTGGTCAGCACGTGAACAAAACTGACTCGGCGATCCGTATTACCCACCTGCCTACGGGTATTGTGGTGGAATGCCAGGAAGAGCGTTCCCAGCACAAGAACCGCGCCAAGGCCCTGAGCCTGCTGGCCTCCCGCCTTCAGAATGCCGAGCTGGAGAAACAGCAGAAAAGCATGGCGGAAACCCGTAAAAGCCTGGTGGGCAGCGGTGACCGTTCCGAACGTATCCGAACCTACAACTTCCCCCAGGGCCGGGTAACGGATCATCGTATCAACCTGACTCTGTACAAGCTCGACGAAGTGATTGCCGGAGACCTGGACGCCGTGGTGGTTCCCTTGCAGCAG
>NZ_DIHV01000061.1:3526-3646 GCF_002420325.1 Marinobacter sp. UBA5687 | reverse complement strand
GAATGTTCGCTTACCTGTGAGGCCTTGCTGAGAGAAGCAGCAGGCCGGATTGGCGGTGAATCTCCCAGGCTGGACGCTGAACTGCTGCTGGGCCACATCACCGGCCTGACCCGCACCAGT
>NZ_DIHV01000061.1:0-3398 GCF_002420325.1 Marinobacter sp. UBA5687 | reverse complement strand
GCCGTGGTGGTTCCCTTGCAGCAGGAACACCAGGCCGAACTGCTGGCAGATATGGCCAATGAGCAGCAGTGAATGTTCGCTTACCTGTGAGGCCCTGCTGAGAGAAGCGGCAGGCCGGATTGGTGGTGAGTCTCCCAGGCTGGATGCCGAACTCCTGTTGAGCCATATCACCGGCCTGACCCGCACCAGTTTCCGGGCGTGGCCGGAGCGGGACGTGCCGGTGGAGCAGGCAGAGCGGTTCTTCGCGTTGGTGGGCGAGCGTGCCAGCGGCCAACCCGTTGCCTATCTGCTGGGGGAGCAGGAGTTCTGGTCTCTCCCTCTGAAAGTCAGTCCGTCCACCCTGATCCCCCGGCCAGATACGGAGTGCGTGGTAGAGGCCGCGCTGTCGCTGGAATTACCTGCCAGCGCAAGCGTGCTGGACCTCGGCACCGGCACCGGTGCTATCGCGCTGGCTCTGGCCAGTGAACAGCCTGGCTGGCAGATTATGGCCAGTGACCGTGTGGAAGACGCGGTCGAGCTGGCCCGGGAAAACAGCCGGCGCCTGGGATTGCCTGTTACCGTGGTAAAGAGCCACTGGTTCGACCAGATTCCCGCCGGTACTTTCGACCTTCTGATTTCCAATCCACCGTATATACCGGCCAGCGACCGTCATTTAAGGGAAGGCGATGTGCGCTTCGAGCCTGAATCTGCCCTTGTGGCCGGAGACGACGGTCTGGACGATATTCGTCTGCTGGTGACCGAAGGACTGAACTGGCTCAACTCCAATGGCTGGATGCTGCTGGAGCATGGCTACGACCAGGGCAGCGCTGTACGGGATTTGTTTGCAAAAGCCGGATGGCGCAACATGGAAACCCGCAAAGATTACGGCGGCAATGATCGCATGACCCTGGCCAGGAAACCGGCCAGCGACCAATAGCGAGAACAACTATGCTCAGCGACGAAGAACTCCTCCGCTACAGCCGGCAAATCCTGATGCCCCGGTTCGACATCGCCGGCCAGGAAAAACTCAAAGCCGCCCACGTACTGGTTATTGGCGCTGGCGGCCTGGGTTGTCCTGTGGCCCTCTACCTGGGCGCCGCAGGTATTGGCCACCTGACTCTGGTTGACGATGACCAGATCGAGCTGGCAAATCTGCAGCGCCAGATAGCTTTTGAGCAAAGCTGGCTGGGCAATTCAAAAGCCGAGCGTCTGGCCGAGCGGGTGAGGGCGGTCAATCCGGAGATTATCGTTAACGCAGTCAATCGCCGGGTGGATGGTGATGATCTGAGTCAGTTGGTGAGCGAATCCACACTGGTGCTGGACTGCACGGACAACTTCAATACCCGGTTCGCCCTGAACCGGGCTTCGGTTTCTTCGAAAGTGCCCCTGGTTTCGGGGGCTGCAATAAGAGGTGAAGGCCAGCTTTCTGTTTACGATCCCCGCCACCCAGAAAGTCCTTGTTACCATTGCCTGTATCCTGAACAGGGCAACGAAGACCTGACCTGCTCGGAAGCTGGGGTCATCGCTCCGCTCGTCGGTATGATCGGCTCGGCTCAGGCCATGGAAGCAATAAAAGTAATCTCAGAGGTAGGCAGGCCGCTTGTCGGTCGCTTGCTCCTACTCGACGCCTGGCAAATGGAGTGGCGAGAAATGAAACTCGCAAAAGATCCAGACTGCTCCGTATGCGCAGGCTAACGCCAAAGTAGTGTCGGGTTGGGAATGCCCTTCCAAAAATTTGCGGAGCCATGGATGGCGGAGCAGAAGCGCCACAGGGATGTGCCGTAAGGAGCGGTTTTTGGAAGGGCATTCCCAACCCGACACGGCGGTTAACACGCCAAATGATCAGTCCTTTAGCGCCTGAAACCTGGCAATGGCCTCTTTACGGGACTCTTTCAGATCGACAATGGGTCTGGGGTAGCCTTTCGGGATAACACCGCCCTTGGACGGATCATGAATCCGCTTGTTGTCCAGCTTTGCCAGCTCCGGCACCCAGTTCCGAATAAACTCCCCCTTAGGATCAAACCGCTCACTCTGGGTCACCGGATTGAACACCCGAAAGTAGGGCGCAGCATCGGTACCCGTTGAGGCACTCCACTGCCAGCCACCGTTGTTAGACGCCAGAAAGCCATCCACCAGATTCTGCATAAACCAGGCTTCACCAAGCCGCCAGTCGATAAACAGGTTCTTGGTGAGGAACATGGCAGTGATCATCCGCAGGCGATTGTGCATCCAGCCGGTGGCTTTCAACTGGCGCATGGCTGCATCCACAATAGGGATGCCCGTGCGGCCTTCCTTCCAGGCTTCGAAATGCTCGCCCGGCGTATTCCAGGCCAGAGCCTCGGTTTCCTCCTTGAACGCACGTCCCATACTCACTCGCGGGTAGTGATAAAGGATATGGATGTAGAAATCCCGCCAGGCGATTTCATTGATCCAGGTTTCCACGCCTTCCCCGGAAAGGCCGGATTGCTTTGCCGCAATCAGGCACTGGCGCCCGGAGAGCACGCCATTGGCCAGGTAGGGGGAGAGCTGGCTGGTGCCATCCAGCGCCGGGAAGTCCCGGTTATCTTTGTAGTCCTTGGCGCGCTCCGCCAGAAACGCTTCCAGCTGCTCGTGAGCGGCATCCTCTCCCGTTGGTACCAGGGGCTTCGGTGCCTCTCTGAACGGCGCAGGCAGGGTGTCGGTCTGTTCGGGTTTGACCGCCTTGGCGATTGCGGATGGCCTGGGGTGCAGAGTGGGCCGTGTTTCCTCTATCCAACTGCGCCAACGACGGGAGAAGGGCGTAAACACCGAATAGGGTTCGTTCTGCTGGGTCAGAATCTGGCCGACCGGGGCGACGGTCTGATCCCGGTACTTGCTCACCCGGATGCCGAAATCCACCAGGCGATCGCGCAGTGCTTTATCCCTGCGGCGTTCGTTAATGCCGTACTCCTCGTTGAAATGGACGTCGGCAATGTCACTGTCCGTGCAGAACTGCAGCAGCGCATCGCTGCCATCCGAAAAACGCTCGGCGTTCAGGAATGTCAGTGGAACGCCAAGCTCAGCCAGTTCCCGGGCCAGGGCGTTGGCGTGTTCAAGAACAAAGCGTACCCGGGCGGCAGACCAGTCGTGTTCCTGCCATTGCTGAGGGGTGACTACAAAACACGCGCGCACCGGTTCTCGTGACTGGCACGCGGCCGTCAGGGCAGGGTTGTCGGCAAGCCGAAGGTCATTACGGAACCACACCAGTTGTGTCATCGGGTCATCCAGGTCGTTGACGGGTGCATATAAGGGTAAATACAACCCAAAAAATCATAGGCTTGTATATTCGCTGCGACTACCGGATTGGATTATAGTTAAATCCAGCCGCCACCGAATCACGCTGACAACAAGGAGCCGTTTCGCAGGCATGACCGAGCAAACCGAAAGCCAGCGCGAAGGTG
>NZ_DIHV01000024.1:0-5659 GCF_002420325.1 Marinobacter sp. UBA5687 | reverse complement strand
ATATAAGAAACGTTAAAAACCACCACCGGTACATGCAAGGCATCCGGAGGAGGTTCATACCTGTATGTTGCGCTGCCATCATTCGGGGCTGAGATAATGACATCGCCTTGAAAAGCCAGGGCGCGAAGTATACTCGAACCCCTGGTGAATGCCAACCCCGACCTATGCTGTTTCGTTAATCCCCTATGGGCGTGGAACCAGAGTTAGCGGATCTTTCCGGTAGAGCTTCGCGGTATTGGCCAACAGTATTTCAGCCAGCGACTCCCGGGGCTCACTCCGCAGTTCCGCCAGGGCCTCGAAAATCTCCGGCAAGTGGACAGGTGAGTTCTGCCCTTTCGCCACTCCGGCCGGCGCCATATCCGGCGCATCGGTTTCCAGGACCAGCGCATCCGCCGGTAACCGGGCAATGGTATCCCGGGTTTTCCGGGCCCGATCGTGGGTAATCACGCCGCCCACGCCAATGTAACAACCCAGATCAACCAGCTTTTGCGCCTGCTGATAACTGCCCGAGAAGCCGTGAAGCAATGCCCGCCCGTTCCATCCGGCGCGTTTCAGACTACTGTGCACCAGATCATGGCTCTTGACGGAGTGAATCACCAGCGCCAGACCGAGCCGCTGGGCAATATCAATCTGGGCCTCGAACCAGGGTTCCTGCTCAGACAGATCGCCTTTGAGGGCGTCCAGACCACACTCTCCAAGGCCAACACTGGCTTGGGGCGCGGAAGACAGCAACCTTTCAAGCTCGGCGAGATCGCCAGCGCCGTGCTCCTGAATAAACCAGGGGTGAATACCCAGACAGTACCAGAGACCCTTCTCTGCATCTGCCATGCTCGCCACACGCTGCCAGTCCTGCCGCCGGACCCCCGGAATCACGATCGCGCGAACTCCAAGGCTGGCCGCCTGTGCCAACACCGCCTCCCGATGCCCGTCAAAAAACGGGAAATCAAAATGGCAATGAGCATCTACCAACTGCATGGCGGCCTCCTCCCGGAGCCGAATCAGTGCTCCCGGGTCTTGTGGAACTGGATATCCGGATAACGCTCCTGAGCAAGATTCAGGTTCACCATGGTCGGCGCGATGTACGCAAGGCGATCTGCGCCATCCAGTGCGACGTTGTCCTGATTCTTACGCTGGAATTCGTCCAGTTTACGCTCATCGGAACAGGTTACCCAACGGGCAGTTGCCACGTTGATGGGCTCGTAAACCGCTTCCACCTTGTATTCACTTTTCAGGCGGGCGACAACTACATCAAACTGCAGCACACCCACCGCCCCGACGATCAGATCGTTGTTCTTCAGCGGACGGAAGACCTGAACTGCACCCTCCTCGGAAAGCTGGATCAGGCCCTTCTGTAATTGCTTGGCTTTCAGCGGATCTTTCAATCGAATGCGCCGGAACAGCTCTGGGGCGAAGTTCGGGATACCGGTAAACTTCATGTCCTCGCCCGCGGTAAAGGTATCACCCAACTGAATGGTGCCGTGGTTATGCAGGCCAATGATGTCACCGGCAAACGCTTCTTCCGCATGTTCACGGTCACCAGCCATGAAGGTGAGCGCATCAGAGAACCGAACATCTTTACCGATACGGACGTGCCGAGCTTTCATGCCTTGATTGTAACTACCTGACACGATCCTCAGGAAAGCGATACGGTCCCGGTGCTGTGGATCCATGTTTGCCTGAATCTTGAAGACAAAGCCGGAAAAGCCATCCTCGGTCGGGGTCACCTGGCGCACATCCGTGGCCCGGGGCTGAGGGGCCGGCGCCCAATCCACCAGACCATCAAGCATGTGATCAACACCGAAGTTGCCAAGCGCTGTTCCGAAAAACACCGGGGTCAGCTCACCAGCCAGGAAAGCCTCCTGGTCAAATTCGTGGGAAGCCCCTTTGACCAGCTCGATCTCATCACGAAGATCGGAAGCGTAATTGCCGATGGCGTCATCCAGCTCCGGGTTGTCCAGACCTTTGACTACACGTTTTTCCTGAATGGTATGCCCCTGGCCTGACTGATAGAGAATCACTTCATCCCGCAGCAGGTGGTAAACACCCTTGAACCCCTTGCCCATACCGATGGGCCAGGTAATCGGCGCACAGGCAATCTTCAGTACGTCTTCCACTTCGTCCATCAACTCGATGGGGTCCCTGGTATCCCGGTCCAGCTTGTTCATAAAGGTAAGGATCGGGGTGTCACGCAGGCGGGTCACCTCCATCAGCTTGATGGTGCGCTCCTCAACCCCTTTGGCACTGTCAATCACCATCAGACAGGAGTCGACGGCGGTCAGTGTCCGATAGGTATCCTCGGAGAAATCTTCGTGCCCCGGTG
The DNA here is from genome assembly GCF_002420325.1 of Marinobacter sp. UBA5687. Classification (NCBI taxonomy): domain Bacteria; kingdom Pseudomonadati; phylum Pseudomonadota; class Gammaproteobacteria; order Pseudomonadales; family Marinobacteraceae; genus Marinobacter; species Marinobacter sp. UBA5687. The sequence goes on along the minus strand of NZ_DIHV01000024.1, from coordinate 3,339 downwards.
TATCCAGCAGGTTGACCAGCTTTCCACCATAGGGAAATTGCATCACCGACGTGGTGACGGAAATACCCCGTTCTTTTTCCATCTCCATCCAGTCAGACTTGGCGTGCTGTCCGGATTTTTTGCCCTTGACGGTTCCCGCCTTCTGCAGGGCCTGGCCGAACAACAGCACCTTCTCTGTGATGGTGGTCTTACCGGCATCCGGGTGCGAGATGATCGCAAAGGTGCGGCGCTTGGCCACTTCCTGGGAAAGGTTAGGCATAAACTCTGGTGACCTGAATCGAGATGGATGAAAGCCGAGCATTATACGGCCTATACCGTCCTCAGGTGAACCGCAGCGCCATGACCAGGGCATCTTCCCGTGCAGCGCCATCGGGATAATAGCCGGCCCTTCTGCCGATTTCAGAGAAACCCTCGCTCAGATAGAGCTGGGTGGCGGCATCATTGCTAACCCGCACTTCCAGAATCAGTTGTTCCATACCATCCGACACCGCGACAGCGATCAGATGCCGTAGCAGCCAGCGCCCGACACCCTGACCACGCACACGGGGACTGACGCAGATATTCAGCAGATGGGCTTCGTCGACCATATAGGCCACAACCGCATAGCCAATCAGCTCATCGCCACGCTCAGCGGCCCAGAGCCTGTAATTCGGCTTAAAACAGTCAAGAAAAGTCGATTTCGGCCACGGATGGGAGTGTCCCTGACACTCCAGCTCCATGACCGCCGCCAGGTCTGCCTCGACCAGAGGGCGTACCCGGACATCCTGGTTGTGCACGTCGAAAAAAGGCTGTGATGCTTTCATCGGCCAGGTACGAGAACCCGAATCGATTGCCAGAGCAGCCGCTTCTGGGAGGGGTCTGATGCCAGTGATGCGAGCGTGCCGGAAAACGCAATCTCCGGCACCCGCCCCAGGCCACGCTCGATCAACCGTGCCTGAGTTTCGTCGCCAAGCCCCAGCGTTATTAGCGTTTCTGTCGGGGCGTCGCCAGCAAAAGCAGAGGCTATGACTGAGACAAGATCGCTTTCACTGTTGAGCGTCACTTTCAGGTTATTGAACAAGGGCCAGCGCACTACACTGCATTGAGACACCCCGGTCTCTCCAATGCTTCGCAATATGTTACGAGCCAGATTTTCCTGCAAGGCAAAACTGGCGTCCTCGGCAATATGGCACAAGAGCATGAACCGGGAGCCTTTCCAGGCAGTCAGACACACCCGGTGCACTGGCTCCCGCTGCTGCACTTCTACTGGCTCCGAGGCCGGCAGGGAAGCCTCTGGCTCCATGTCTGGAGTTTCAGACCGAGGCTCGGTGGCCGGTGGAGCTTTCACTGGGTCCGCGGCCTGTTGCCCAGCGCTGTCCGCCTTCTGCACGGATTCAGGCTTGTTGCCCATCAGGCTCTGGAGCTGAGCAATGCGCTGCCGCCCCTGGTCCCCTGACAGCGGCTCAGATTTGCGCCCAATCTGAGGCACCTCCGACGCGGGCTGGAATTGCGGCTCGTCATCCACTCCGAAATCAAAGTCGGGGCTTGGCGCCGCGCCAGGCAAACTCTCGCGGGCATACCACATCCGAATGCCTGCCGCCGCCAGATAGAACTGCCGCTCCGCCTCATTCCCTATCACGAATCCCTCCATGGCAATCCTTCGGGCGCTTTAAACATCAGCCACCTGGGGATGTTGGCGAATACCGCCACTGGAAATCAGGTTCAGAGCCTCAATGTAGGCCTTCGCCGACGCAATAATGATGTCGGTATCTGATCCAACGCCGTTCACAATACGGCCGCCCCGCTCAAGACGAACGGTGACTTCCCCCTGAGCATCAGTGCCGCTGGTAATATTGTTGACCGAATACAGCTGCAGGTTACACCCGGAATCCACCAGAGATTCAATGGCCTTGAAAGTTGCGTCTACAGGACCGCTGCCCTCAGCCTCTACCGTGTGTTCTTTACCATCCACCGTCATGGTCAGATGCGCCTTGGGCACAACGCCGGTTTCAGAACAGACCTGCATGCAGACCAGACCGAAGCGGCCTTCTTCTTCCTTTTGCTTGGTATCGCTGGCAATCGCCTGCAGATCCTCATCAAAGATCTCATGCTTGAGGTCGGCCAGCGCCTTGAAGCGCGTGAAGGCCTCATTTAGCTCCCCTTCGGTTTCAAACTGGATACCAAGTTCCAGCAGTCTCGTACGGAAGGCATTGCGGCCGGAATGCTTACCTAAAACCAGGCTATTGGTATGCCAGCCTACGTCCTGTGCCCGCATGATCTCGTAGGTTTCACGATGCTTGAGCACGCCATCCTGATGGATGCCGGACTCATGGGCAAAGGCATTGGCACCGACGATCGCCTTGTTGGGTTGAACAGGAAACCCGGTAATGGTGGACACCAGACGTGATGCCGGGACGATATGCTGGGTATCTATGCGGGTATCAATATTGAAGAGATCCTGGCGGGTACGAACCGCCATGACAATTTCTTCCAGCGCTGCGTTACCAGCACGTTCGCCCAGACCATTGATAGTACATTCGACCTGACGGGCACCGTGGGCAACCGCAGCCAGCGAGTTGGCTACCGCAAGGCCCAGGTCGTTATGGCAATGGACTGAAAACACGGCCTTGTCGGCATTCGGGATACGGTTCAGTAACTGATGGATGGTCTCACCAAACTGTTCAGGAATGGCATAGCCCACGGTATCAGGGATGTTGATGGTACGGGCGCCGGCATCGATAGCGGCTTCAATGATGCGACAAAGAAAATCCAGCTCTGACCGCCCGGCGTCTTCACAGGAGAACTCGACGTCATCAACGTGGCTACGCGCCCGCTTGACAGCGCGCACGGCTTGCTCGACCACCTCATCTGGCTCCATCTGAAGTTTATGCTTCATATGGATGGGCGAGGTGGCAATAAAGGTATGGATACGGGAGCGTTCGGCAGGGCGGATCGCTTCAGCAGCCCTGTCGATATCCTTGTCCAAAGCACGAGCCAGACTGCAGACAGTGGATTCTTTGATGTTCTCGGCAATGGCCTTGACTGCATCAAAGTCGCCCTGGCTGGCAATGGCAAACCCCGCCTCGATAACGTCTACGCGAAGCTTCTCGAGCGCCTTGGCAATGCGGAGTTTTTCCGCCTTGTTCATGGTGGCGCCCGGGCTTTGCTCGCCATCGCGCAGAGTGGTATCGAAAATGACCAGGTGTTCGCTTGCGGCCATTGCTGGGCTCCCATCAGAAACGTTGCTTTGATTTTCGGTGAAGTATATCACTTCTCCGGAACCAGAAATAAAAAACCCCCGGCAGCTTCGCTGTCGGGGGTTTTTAGGCATTAGGCGCCTGACGATGACCTACTCTCACA
>NZ_DIHV01000115.1:20711-27291 GCF_002420325.1 Marinobacter sp. UBA5687 | reverse complement strand
AATACGCTGTCAACCGGCACCAGTCCCGCAATGGCCACCGCCAGCAGCGCCAGCATGGCGACAACATCAAACCGCAACCGGTTCCAGATAAACGCTGCCAGGGTGACAAACAGAACGGCAAACACAATCCATTGATCCGCTACCATGCCCCTCGACTTCCTCCATAACCGTCAATAAGTTTTACAGATCGAGCCTGCACCGGCTCCGGAACCATCAGCAAGCATCTGTATTAACGGGATTACCCGATTCTGGTGCAAAACCTGCTATCGATCAGCTGAGACATTACCTGCATGGAAGCCCAGGCAGGTCACAGGGTCGTGGTCGACTATAGCAGTTCCCGCAGCAGTCCCCTCTCGTTTTCGAATACAGCGTTGTCGGTTGTTCAGTCCCTTTGCCGGAGCAAAGCTATGGAACAGAAACGACCGCTTGTCTGGTTGTCGGCGGCCCCTGATGCTGAAAACACACAGCTGCCCAACCTTCCTGGCTGGCAGATGACCGTCATCAGTAGTCGGCATGCCCCCGTGCTCCCAATGCCCGACTACCTGGGCAAACCCGTTGGGGTCTGTGTTCTCGCCGACCAGGACCCACCCACCCTGGAAAACACCAAAGGCTGGCTGGAGTTGCTACCGGTAACCACCTGGTTGGCGGTGGTCGGGCGACAGCAACTGAACAACGCGATGGTGTGCCGCCTGATCCGCGACTACTGCCAGGATTACCACACTCTTCCACTGGATCATCAACGACTGATCAATAGCCTTGGCCATATGTGGGGCATGCACGCCCTGAGCGCGAACCTGACTGGCCCGGAACTGCTCAGTTACCAGGACTATGTACTGGATGGTCCGTCACCGGCTATTCGTCAGGCCCGCAGCCTGTTGCGACGCTTCGCCGCAACTCAGGAACCCGTCATCGTCTACGGGGAAAACGGCACCGGCAAGGAGGCAGCAGCCCGGTTTATCCATGAACACTCGCCGCGCCACCATGGCCCCATAGCGGTCATCAACTGCGCCGCGCTACCCGAGCCCCTGACCCAGAGCGAACTGTTCGGCCATGAGCGCGGTGCCTTCACGCACGCACTGAAATCCAGAAAAGGTCGTATCGAAGCCGCCAACGGCGGCTCCCTGGTGCTATTGGGTGCCGATGAGCTTGGCCTTATGCAGCAATCTGCCATCCTGCGCTTCCTGGAGGAAGGCACAATCGAACCCGTGGGCTCGAATCATGCCGTGCAAGTCGATGTGCGGGTGATCGCCACCTGTAATACCCAACTGGACCAGAAAGTCACAGAGGGCAGTTTCAGAAGCGACGTGTTCTATCGGCTTGGCAACCTCACGGTAACCCTGCCACCGCTCAGAGAACGTCTGGAAGACCTGCCATATCTGGCCCAACGGGCCCTGGGCACATCGGAGGGAGAACACTACCGGCTTGGTAACGCCACTTTGCTGGCCATGGCCGCACATTCCTGGCCGGGCAATCTGCGGGAACTGCAGAACCGGCTCCGGCAGGCCGTTCTGCTTGCCCGGCAATTAAACATCCAGCCCGAAGACCTGGGGCTGCCTCCGGCCACATTACCCACACACATCGACCAGTTCAGCCTGGAGGCCTACCGGGCCCGGGCCGACCAGGAAGCCATCGCGACCAGTCTCGCCCTGACGCATCACAACGTCTCGGCTGCGGCGAGGCTACTGAATATTTCCCGAGTGTCGTTTTACCGACTGCTGGAAAAACACCAGCTGCAACCACCGTCGAACCACGGCCTTCCCAAGAAACGCGATCATGGAGATCTGTCATGAAACGTCTGGCCCTGTTCAGCTTCAGCCTATGCCTTACTCCGCTTGCCCTGGCCGAACCGCCTGCTCCGGATGAACGCACCGCCGGCACCACCGAGCAGCGGGAAGCGGCGGCCCAGGACAGCGCAACCACGATTGCCTCCATTACCGCAGACCGAGGTATCGTCACCCGGCCCGGGCGATTTACCATCGAGCCATCGTTTTCCCACGCCCACAGCAACGCAACCCGCGTGGCGGTTGAGGGGTACACAGTCATTCCGGCTCTGTTGGTGGGCTTGATCAACATCTCCGAGATCCAGCGCGATATTTTCGTCAGCGCGTTATCCCTGAAATACGGTTTCACCAGCCGGCTGGAAGGCAGCCTGCGATTGCCCTACCTGAGCATTCGGGAAGACCTTCGGGAACGGGAAGTGTTTCAGGGAACGCCAGTCGATACCGTGCGGGAATCGTCCGGTGATGGCATCGGTGATGCCGAGTTATCGATACGTTACCAGCTCAACGATGGCCTCGATGGCTGGCCTTATCTGATCGGTACTTTCCGGGCCCGGGCGCCCACCGGCGAAGGCCCCTACGATGTCGACCAGCGAATCATTACCGACAGCAGCGGCAACCCCATCGGGGTAGAGCTGGCCAACCGCCCCACCGGTTCAGGCTTCTGGGCGGTGGAACCGGGACTTTCCTTTATCTACCCGAGCGACCCGGCGGTTCTGTTCGGAAACCTGAGTTACGCCTGGACCATCAAGGAAGAGCAGGGCTTTGAAAACGGGGGCACCGTCGACCCCGGTGACGTGGTGCGATTCGGCTTTGGTATGGGCTTTGCGTTTAACGAACGCACTTCGTTCAGCCTGGGCTACGATCATTCGGTCATTCGCAAAACCACCTTTGAACATGGCAACGATCTTTTCTCATCGAACTTTGACCGGATTCAGGTGGGGTCACTGTCCTTTGGGCTGTCGCACCGGTTATCGCCCTCGACCACCATGAGCCTGACGGTGGCAGTGGGAGTCACCGACAGCGCACCGAACAGCGAGATCACCCTCAAGCTGCCGATTAATCTCTGAGGCTGATCACGGCAACATGGGCAGACTGAAATCCCGTGGCAACCGATAGGCGCCACCGAGGTTGTTCAATTCAATATTCAGTTGCCGGATGTTCTGGATGGTGGTTCCGTTCAGACTGTTCTGGATGACCGTCATCCAGCCGCCCGAGCCGGCCACGGCGGTATCAAGCGCCAGCTGCCCTGCTCCGCTCTCCCACGCTCCCTGAATGGATGCCAACTGGGTGCTCAGCCGGTCTGCGACCATGGGGTCGTTCAAATTCGGAATGGTCAGGCGATTTACAACAAGGGTCTGTCCGTTCACGGCCAGCACCTGCTCAAGGCCGATGGAGATCTCCAGATTGTTCATCACAAAGCCGCCCCGAAGCTGATCCAGCTCGGCATCCGCCAGGCTGGTGACAGGTAGTCTCAGCTCGGCATGAACCGGCCCGGCAAGCAGACTCAGGGAGATCAGAAAAGCGTATCGTTTAACCATGGCCTTACCACTCCTGTGTGCTGGGCCAGTATGGCAGGGTGTGCCCCAGTGCCGGTGAGCCAAGACCCTTGAACAGAGGCGCCCGGGCAAGGCCCGGCCAGTCGTCCCGGTCCAGAAAACTGGCTCGCCCCATATCCAGATGGCTGCGTATCACGAAGGCGGAGCCATCCCAATGCTCCTGGAATTCCGCCCAACTGTAGGCTTTAAGTCCCCGGGCCGGATCGCCCACCAGCACTTCCTGATCACTGATGCCCTTGATCACCACAAAATGCCGATAACCTCCCAGCGTTACCAGGGCAATCACCGGCACGCGAACCTGATCCCTGAGACCGGCCAGCGGCATGCGGAATCCATCGGCCAGATATCCTTCGGACTCCAGATAACGCTTCATATCCAGCATGGAGAAGCCCTGCTGGCGCACTTTATCCTGATCCGCCAGAGTCCACATACCTTCAAACACTTCCTGCTCACTGACCTCATCGCCGTAGTGAAAGGACAACAGCGATGCCAGTGCCGCCGAGCCACAGCTGAAATCGTATTCCTGCTGGAACACGGCCGAGAATCGCTGATTCTGAAAGCTGGTGACAGACACCGGAACGTCCCCGGCAGGCCCGGGAACCAGCACGGTGCCGGCATGACTGAGTGTTGACAACATTCCGGCCAGCGCACCGGCCAGGCAACACCTTAAAAACGGCCGGCGGGAAAGGCCGCCACACCACGGCGCTACGGGAGTTGCCGACAGCGCCTGACGGCTGCGTCCCTGACGGTTCCCGATGCGATTGGTAGCCATGGCGGCCGCCCCTCCTCAATGGTTGATGAGAATATTGATTTGCGTGCTGTCCTGAATGACCACCTGGTTGCCGGTGTTCTGGATGACGGTGGCAATGCCGCTCATGTTGCCGAAGGCCTGATCACTGATACGGTTGTCTCCCGTCTTGACCGGGCCAGACAACACGTTGCCAGACACCAGAGCGTTCTGTTCTGATTCATTGAGTTGCCACTGGAGCGGAATTCCCTGTCGCCCGCTGGCAGCCTCCAACTGATCGGCACTCATTGGCTCCGCATCAGGCCAATCCCCGGCCCAGCTTGCGGACGCCACCGACACCAGCGCAGCCATCAGCATCCTGTTGATGAATCTGGCCATGACACATCTCCCGACTAAACCGGGCTGCCCTGACCGGGCAGCCCGACCTGTCTCAGTTGCTGCCACCACCGGTACTCAGGTTGGACATTACGCTTACATTGGCCTGGGTTACGCTGCCAACGCCGGCATTCTGGGCAAATGCCCCGACCCCGGTGAAGTTGGCGGAGCCACCACTGATCTCGTTACCAGTGCGGGTATCCACATAGGAACCTTCACCGTTGGCGCTGCCATAGGTGACATTGGTGCCAGAGACCGAGCCGTTAAGCTCTGCATCATTCATGAACACTTCCAACGACAGATTCAGCGTGGTGGTGCTGTTGTCTGAGTTGTCACTGCTGTCGCTATTGTAGGAATCGGTGGCATTGGTGGAGTTGTCAGAACTGTCACTGTTGCCACTGTCCGCGATCTTGAACGAATCGTTCACGTTGGTGCTGTTGTCGGAGTTGTCAGAGTTGTCAGAGTTATCTGAGTTGTCCGAATTGTCGGAATTATCCGAGTTGTCCGATGCATCGGTGTTGCCACTGTCGGCAATCTTGAAGGCATCGTTCACGTTGGTGCTGTTATCGGAGTTGTCAGAGTTATCTGAGTTGTCCGAATTATCGGAGTTATCCGAGTTGTCTGACATGTCATTGCCACTATCAGCGACCTTGAAAGAGTCGCTAACGTTGGTGCTGTTGTCAGAGTTATCCGAGTTATCGGAGTTGTCTGATGCATCAGTATTGCCGCTATCGGCAATCTTGAAGGCATCGTTGACACTGGTGCTGTTGTCCGAATTGTCGGAATTATCCGAGTTATCCGAATTATCGGAGTTGTCAGACGCATCGGTATTGCCGCTGTCGGCAATCTTGAAGGCGTCGTTCACGTTGGTGCTGCTGTCCGAATTATCGGAATTATCCGAGTTGTTCGAATTATCGGAGTTATTGGAGTTGTCCGAATTATTCGAGTTATCAGACATGTTGTTTCCGCTGTCGGCGATCTTGAAAGAGTCCGCCACATCGGTGCTGTTGTCTGAATTGTTGGAGTTATCGGAGCTGTCCGAGTTATCGGAGTTGTTGGTGGAGTTGTCGTTGCCAGAATCCGCGTTACCGGAATAGTTGGTATTGGCAGCGGAATTGTCATTGGCATTGTTGTTGGGGTCACCGTCCCCACCCTGGTCAGCCAGTGCAAATCCGGAAATACCCATGCTCATGGCGATGGCAGCGGCTAGCAGATTTTTCTTGGTATTCATGATGTCATGTCCTTTTGATGGTATTGGCTTAAAGGGGTCCAACCCAACCCGCCAGCATTCGGGTAAGCCAAGGTCCAGACCCGCCCGGAGACAAGAGCGATTCCCGTGCCAGAAGCCAAGAAAATTGCTCAGGACATTGAAAACTATTGGGAAATTTGAATTTCAAAGGCGCCAGAAAACAACCGTGAATTGACGAACTGTTGCGCTGGTGAAACAGCAAACGGTGGCTACATATCAGCCATTTCGCTTTTGTCCCCCAATATCAGCAACCTGGAAAAATCCGCCAGTGTTAAAAAACAAAACCCCGCAGGGCGCGAGCCATGCGGGGTTTCTGGTAGCTGGCAGGCACCTGCGGGTGCCTGCCGGACAATCTGAACCGGTCGATTAACCGAACTGGTTCATGGTGTTGTCTTTACCACCGGCCTTCAGAGCCGCTTCACCAGCGAAGAACTCTTTGTGGTCATCACCGATGTTGGAACCGGCCATGTCCTGGTGCTTCACAGTAGCGATACCCTGACGGATTTCCTGACGCTGTACGCCAGCAACGTAAGCCAGCATGCCTTCGTCACCGAAGTAGCCTTTGGCCAGGTTGTCGGTAGACAGAGCCGCAGTGTGGTACGTCGGCAGAGTGATCAGGTGGTGGAATACACCGGCTTCACGGGACGCATCACGCTGGAAGTTACGGCACCACTCGTCGGCCAGCTGACCCAGCTCGGTGTTGTCGTACTCGGCGCTCATCAGATTGGCGCGGTCGTAGGCAGAAACGTCCTTGCCTTCTTCCTTCCATGCGTCGAATACCTGCTGACGGAAGTTCAGAGTCCAGTTGAAGGACGGGCTGTTGTTGTAAACCAGCTTGGCGTCGGGTACCACTTCCTTGATGCGGTTAACC
>NZ_DIHV01000115.1:20477-20673 GCF_002420325.1 Marinobacter sp. UBA5687 | reverse complement strand
GTCTGCACCGTTCTGCAAAGAAGTAATACAGTCCAGAACCACACGATCTTCACCGGAACCTTTCTTGAACTGGAACAGGTTGGAAGGCAGACGCTTGGGCTTCAACAGCTTGCCGTTGGCTTTAACCACCACGTCACCGTTGTCGATGTCGTCAGCGCTTTCGATGTAATCACCGTCCAGGAAGCTGTTGTACTGG
>NZ_DIHV01000115.1:10044-20426 GCF_002420325.1 Marinobacter sp. UBA5687 | reverse complement strand
ACCACTTCCTTGATGCGGTTAACCATGCCAGCAATCTGGCCAACGTGCGGCTTCTCGGTTTCGATCCACAGCATGTCTGCGCCGTTCTGCAGGCTGGTGATGCAGTCCAGAACAACACGGTCTTCGCCAGAGCCCGGCTTGAAGCAGAACAGGCCAGAGGCCAGACGCTTCGGCTTCAGCAGCTTGCCGTTGGACTTGATCACAACGTCGCCGTTCTCGATCTGGGAAGCGTCGTCGATGTACTCGCCGTCCAGGAAGCTGTTGTACTGGTCGCCCAGGTCACCCGGCTCGTTGGTTACCGCGATCTGCTTGGTCAGGCCAGCACCCAGGGAGTCAGTACGGGCAACGATCACACCGTCATCCACACCCAGTTCCAGGAACGCCAGGCGAACCGCGTTGATCTTGGACAGGAAGTCAGCGTGCGGAACGGTTACTTTACCGTCCTGGTGACCACACTGCTTCTCGTCAGAAACCTGGTTTTCGATCTGGATACAGCAAGCACCGGCTTCGATCATCTGCTTGGCCAGCAGGTAGGTGGCTTCGGCGTTACCGAAACCAGCGTCGATGTCCGCAATGATGGGCACAACGTGGGTTTCGTGGTTGTCGATCTGCTGCTCGATTTCCTTGGCCTTAGCGGTGTCACCAGCTTTCTCGGCCTCATCCAGAGCGCGGAACAGGTGGTTCAGTTCCCAGGCATCGGCCTGACGCAGGAAGGTGTACAGCTCTTCGATCAGGCCAGAAACCGCAGTCTTCTCGTGCATGGACTGGTCAGGCAGCGGGCCGAACTCGGAACGCAGGGCGGCAACCATCCAGCCAGACAGGTACAGGTAACGACGCTTGGTGGTACCGAAGTGCTTCTTGATGGAGATCATCTTCTGCTGGCCGATGAAACCGTGCCAGCAACCCAGAGACTGAGTGTACTTGGAAGAATCGGCATCGTAAGCAGCCATGTCTTCACGCATGATCTTGGCGGTGTACTTGGCGATGTCCAGACCAGTCTTGAACTTGTTCTGGGCGCGCATGCGGGCCGCGTGCTTCGGGTTGATGGCGTTCCAGGTCGGGTTCTGCTTCAGAATGGAAGCGATTTGGTCGACGTCTTGTGCGTAAGGCATGATCTCTATCCTTTCTACGTTTGTGTTCAAAAGGTTCGGAACGCTGCTGCCGGCAGCTTCCGGAGCCAGCCACCGGCCAGGTGAACCGGGCTGGTGGTGACGTTGGGCGTAACTTTAGTGCTTTCGAATTTATAATTGAAATTTATATGGTGTATTTTCGGCATTTTTTAAATGAATACACAGGATCCCTGTTGACAGGCTGAAGGCCTATTATTGAGGCGGGTCATTTCGGACAGACTACAGCGTGCTATGATTCAGGCACTTGACCCAGATCACCAACCTCCCTCACCCACGGGCTACAGGGGCATTCTGTGTTCTACGTCCGCGCCTTCAATCATTCACTCCTGCACGCACTGAAGAACCTGCTTCCCATTGTGATCGTGGTGGCGTTCTTTCAGATCGCCATTCTCCAGCAGGTGCCAGAGAACCTGTTCAGCATGGTTGCCGGCCTGTTTGTGGTTGCCATCGGTGTTGCCCTGTTTCTGCAAGGGCTCGAGCTTAGCATCTTCCCGCTCGGAAAGAGCCTGTCGAATCAGTTTGCCCGGCGCGGTTCCCTGGTCATTCTCCTGGCCTTCGGCTTTGCCATGGGCTTCTCTGCGGTAATTGCCGAGCCAGCCCTGATTGCCGTGGCCGAGCAGGCACAAACCATCAGCGGGGGGCGAATCGACAGCCTGACACTCCGGGTACTGGTAGCACTATCCGTGGGTTGCGTGGTGGCCCTCGGCGTTTTCCGGACCATTTTCGGCTACCCGATACACTGGTTCATGATTGTCGGCTACATCATCGTGGTGATCGTCACCTGGTTTGCACCCGAAGAAATCGTCGGTCTGGCCTACGATTCCGGCGGTGTCACCACCAATGTTGTGACCGTGCCGCTGATTGCCGCGTTGGGCATAGGTCTGGCTGCGTCGATCCGAGGCCGGAACCCTCTGATTGACGGTTTCGGACTGGTCGCACTGGCGGTGATGGTACCGATGGTTACCGTGCAGGTTTACGGCATGTTGGTGTACTCAGGTTCTGCCGAAGCCGAGGGTGTCCCGCTCTCACCAGATGTCGGAGAAACCAAGCCTTCCGGCGTGGTCGGCGCACTGCTGGACCTGGTCACCATGATTCGGGATGTTCTGCCCATCATCATTACGGTGCTCTTCTTTCAGTATCTGGTACTGCGCCGCAAACTTCCCAATCCACGCAAGGTCATCTTTGGTTTTACCTTGGTGATTCTGGGGCTTTATGCCTTTGTGATCGGTCTCAAGATGGGGTTGTTTCCGATTGGTACCAGCATGGCCGAACAACTGACGGCCAGAGACAACTATCTTTACGTATACCTCTTTGCACTGATGATCGGCTTTGCCACGACCATGGCGGAACCGGCGCTGATCGCCATCGGCAGACAGGCGGAAGAAGCCGCCGGGGGAACCCTGAACGGCAATGTCATTCGCATACTGGTGGCGGTCGGGGTAGCCGTCGGCATCACTATCGGCGTTCACCGGATCATCACCGGCGACTCCATTCACTACTACATCATGGGCGGCTATATTCTGGTCGTCGGCCTGACCCTGATTGCGCCCCGCTACATCATCGCGCTGGCCTATGATCTGGGTGGGGTCACCACGTCGGAAGTAACCGTCCCTCTGGTTACCGCCCTGGGCATTGGCCTGGCCAGCAGTATCGACGGACGCAGCATTCTCATCGACGGCTTCGGGCTGATTGCCTTTGCTTCAATCTTTCCTATCGTAACGGTGATGGCCTACGCCATCGCATCCCAGTATCTTGCAGAACCACGTAAGGAGACACCATGAAATTCTCGGCACTGGTGGCCATCGTTCCTGAAGACCTGGAGCAGGAGTGTATTGATGCTGCCCGGGATTGCGGTGCCGGAGGAATCACTGTGATGTCCGGCCGGGGCATCAGCAATACCGCGAAAAAAACGTTCTTCGGCCTGACCTACGACGGCAGCCAGAGCGTGCTGCTGATGGTCCTGGAGAAGGGGCTGTCGCTTGATGTGCTGAAAGCCATCCAGAAAGTCATCATGCCGGATGGCAAAGATTCCCAGGGTATGATCTTTACCGTACCACTGGAACACATGGGCGGCATCGACATGGCCCAGGTGGAGAAATTTGAACAACACGTGAAAGACTCTCTGTAAACGGAGCGCAGATAATGAAACTGGTCAAAGACGTGATGGTGACCGACATCATCAGGATTTCGCCCTTCGCCACCATTCGCGAGGCGCTTTCCCTGATGAAGCGCCACAATGTCAAATCCCTGGTGGTCGAACGCCAGAATGAGCACGATGCCTGGGGCCTGATTACCTATACCAATATTCTCAAGTCAGTTATCTCGGAGGACGGCGACATCGATTTGCTGAACGTCTACGATGTGTGTGCCAAACCGGTGATCAGCGTAGGTGAGAACCTGGCTCTGAAATACGCGGCCAGACTGATGACCGAATACAGGGTCAAGCGCCTGCTGGTGCTGTGTGACAACGACATTTCCGGGTTCGTGGTCATGGACGACATCATGCAGGCACTGCTGGAGACCGTCGACTAGAGACGCCGGCTCAACGCTCAGCGCCCAGACAAAGCACCAACAGCTGATCGCCATCGCGCAGATCCAGGTACTGGTTCCGGGGCGGATTCAGTTGTAAATGGCGCCCGCGTTCATCCGCTTCGGCCCGATAAACGCCCAGGGCAATTTCCCCGCGCTCCGCCACAATCTTCTCCAACACCTGGAAATCCGCGCTGGCCGGCAACGGGTAGTCGTGAGGCTTCCGGAACTGGATTTCTGCCCCACCCTCCGTGAACAATTCATCCAGCACCACCCTCAGTTCCCGCCGCAACGCCACCTGAGCCAACACATGACTGAGAATCATCGGGCTGATCAGCATCTCGCTCTTGTGGCCATACAACAGATGGCGGTTATCCGGGTCACTCAGTTCCATAATGACCTGCGGTCGCCTGGGGGCGGCCGACAGAACATCTTCCAACTGGAGATAGCCCACCATGGCACGGGCATCGGCTTCCTCTCCGGAGCCAACTCGATCACTGCTGAGCAACATCACTGTGTCGTATCCGGCTGGATCAAGGCGCCGAAGGTCCTCTTCCACCATGTAGTCGGCTTCCAGCAGGCGACCGTTTACTTTCGACAGGTCAACGCCGTAACGCTGCATTTCCCGATTCCGGTCATCCAACGGAATCGCCGACACCAGATCGAGTTCAAAAACCCGACTGCCATAGCTGGCAAACTCGGCCGCCATGGTCGGCACCCTGCGGTTCCAGCCCAGTACCAGCACCCGGTGGACACCCGGAACCGGCTCTGGCAGGGCCTGGTTTTGTCTGCGCTCCAGCTTCGGCAATGTCGCTGCCTTTGGTACGGCCACGGTATGCTGGTAATCCCGGGCCAGAAGCACAACCCGGTCTTCGTTACGGATGACCGTGCCGGAATCTGCCAACAGATTGACCTGCCAGCCCCCGCTCGGGTTTGGATGCAACAAACCCAGGACAATCGCATTGGGCCGCTGGCTTGCCAGCTCTGCCAAGGTCAGGCCTTCAGCGGTTTCTCCCCCACGCACGAAAATCTCGTTGCCTTCACCGGCGGTCAGCAACTCGTTGTAGACCTCGGAAAGGTTCGGGTGGATGACGTTCTGAACCATCAACCTGCTGATGGTGGCATCACCGGCCACCACTTCCACGGCCCCGGGGTAGGCCCGCTCGATAACGGGCAGTTTACGCATGTCCTGAATTTCAGCCACCACAAAGGGCAGCCGGGCGTTGTAGTGCCTGGCCTGGGCGGCGATAGACAACAGTGCCTTCACGGTTTCAACATCGGAGGTTATCAGCGAGCCGCCCTCGTGCACCTGGCTGGGCACAATCACCGCCGCCGCATCCAGACAGGCAACCCGATGCAACGCTTCCGGCTGAATGGCAGAGCCGCTGCGCAGAATCACTTCCCGGGCTCGCCGGCCAATACCAGGCTCTCTGATCAGTTCGTGCAAATGCTCGACACTGGCCTCTTCCGCCAAAAGAACCAGCCGCAGTTTCTGGGCGTCATGCTTCTCCAGAAACCGGGCCATACGCCCAGACGAACCAAATAACTCCGCTACCAGCGGCGGCGTCTGGGCGGTCCAGCCCAGCACGACGATATGGTTCTTCAATGTCACCGGGGTGAGGCCACGCTCCAGATCTTCCATCTTGGCAATCAGCCAACGGGTGAGAATGGCCACCAGTGTACCCATGAACACCACGTAGCCCATTATCGTCAGCAGGGTGGAGACAATACGTTGCCAGGTGCCCACGTCGTCTCCCAGGTAACCCGGATCGGTCAGGCGCAAAAATGCCCACCAGATGGCGTGCCCGGCACTTTCAAACTCGCCGGCCTGGGGCAGCACCACCAGCAGACCGCCAATCAGCGATATCAGCGCAATAAAGCAACCGACCACCAGCAACTGAAAGCCAGCCCCTTTGACCAGTTGGCGCTCCACGATGAACTTGATCCGATCAACAATTCGAAATGGCAGCATTCGATCCCTTATAGCGTCGTTCCCGCGGCAAACGGTTTGCCGGTTTCTGATTCTGTCGCCTAGGATAGTTCAAACAGTCCCGGAAGGTGACCCCTGACATGATGCGGCCTTCAGGCGTTCTTGTGTTGATCACTGGCGTGTTATGCCAACTGCCTGTTTTTTTAGGTCTGCCAGTCCATCTCTGACAACTCAGCCAGCGCCGCCTCCAGAGTCGGGTAGAAATAGCTCACGCCGGGCTCCGGTTTTACGCCGGCCCGGGCCAGGGTTCTCAATGGCTGGAACTGCAAGTCAGCAAATACAAGGCGGGTACCGGTTTTCCGGCAACTGGCGATCAGTTTATTCAGCGCCGCCAGGCCGCCAGCGTCGAGGATGGTCACTCCGTCCATGTACAACACCAGGCCCTTAGCCTGCTGGGACAAGTCTGCCAGCTCGCCGAAGATGCGGTCAGCGGCCGCGAAAAAAAGCGGACCATTGATCTTGAACACCTGCCAACCCTCCGGCACTCCAACCTGCTGCACTCGTTTGTTGCCGGTAATGTCTGTCACCCTGGTCATTTGTGCCATTTCCCGCATGAACAGCACAGCGGCCAGTAACACCCCGGTGGTGATGGCAATTACCATATCCAGGGCCACGGTCAGGCCGAAGCAGGTCAGGAAAACCAGGATATCGCTGCGGGGCGCGGTCCTCAGCAGGTGCACGGCTTTCGGCGCCTCACTCATGTTCCAGGCCACCATCACCAGCAACGCGGCCATGGCCGGCATGGGCAGATAGGCAAGAATGCCGGCCAGGGAGACCAGCGCCAGCAGCACCACCAGCGCATGAATCATCGCAGCCACCGGCGATTCAGCGCCGGCCCGGTAATTGGCGGCCGACCGGGCAATAGCGGCGGTGGCCGTGATACCGCCAAAGAACGGTACCACCATATTACCAATGCCCTGCCCCATCAGCTCACTGTTGGCACTGTGGCGTTTACCGGTCATGCCATCCAGCACCACGGCACAGAGCAGGGATTCGATGGCCCCCAGCATGGCGATGGCGAAGGCGGCCGGAATCAGCTCCCGGAACAGGTCCCAGGACAGGCCGATAGGGCGTCCGTCGGCCCCGGCCTGCTGCCAGGGCCAGGCAAATTCCGGTAAAAACGGCGGTATTCCGGCACCGGTGCTGCCATCAGGAAGCAGGTAGCTGAAGCGTGACCCCACGGTCTCAATCGCCGCGCCACCAGCGTTCAACCACAATGCCAGCAGACTGCCAACAATCACTGCTGGCAGATGAGGCGGCACCGGAGTTCTCAGCCTTGGCCAGAGCAGCATCACCGCCAGGGTAACCACCGCCACCAGCGTACTCAGTCCATCCAGCGCCGGCAGTTGCTGGCCCAGAACCGCCAGCTTGTCCCAGTAATGCTCTGGCATCGCGTCAATGGAGAGCCCGAAGAAGTCTTTTACCTGCAAGGTGGCAATCACCACGGCAATGCCACCGGTGAATCCCAGAGTGACGGATTCGGGGATATACTCAATAAAGCGGCCCAGGCGCATCACCGCCATAATCACCAGCAACACACCGGACATCAACGTAGCCAGCAGCAAGCCACCCAGGCCATAGCTCTGGGCGATCGGATAGAGAATCACGACAAAAGCGGCCGTTGGTCCGGAAATACTGTAGCGGCTGCCGCCAAACAGGGCAATCAGAAAACCGGCTATGATAGCGGTATACAGGCCATACTGCGGCGCAACCCCGGAGGCAATCGCCAGCGCCATCGCCAGCGGAATGGCGATGATGCCAACCGTGGCGCCAGCCATCAGGTCTTTGAAAAAGCGCCCGCTGTTGTAGGGTTCATCGACGCAGGCCTCGCGAACGGCGTGAGCGGTACGAAGAGAAAAGAGATGGGCGCGATGGGGCATGAACAGACTCTCTCTGGCCAGGCATTTGGTTACATTATATGCTCATCATCTGTACACTCAATGCTAATATGATTAACATGCCAGTCTGTAACTATCTTCGCTGAACCTGTTGAGAACCAGAAACACCATGGAAAACCGAACTGCCCGGCTGACCCTGTTGATTGACCCTGAAAAGAAGAAAGTTTTCGAGGCCCTTTGCAAGCAGGAGGACGTGACTCCCTCCCAGAAGGTGCGTCAGTTCATTCGTGAATATGTGGAAGAGCGGCTCGGGCCAGACTGGCGCGAGCACAGCGGCCAGAAAACCGACTGACTCCGGCAACGTACAATCGGATATGAAAGCTTACGCCACCCGCCTTGTCCTGACGCTTGTAACCGTTGTCGCCTTCACAGGATGCACAGTCATGCGCACAGAGAACCGGCCCGCGCCCGTCAGCCAGTACGATGCCGTGATCGTCGACGCCAGCACCGGCGATATCCTCACGGTCGCAGAACTGGCCCGGCAATTGGCAGACACCGATGTAGTGGTGACGGGGGAATACCATGGCCACCATGCCTCGCACCTGTTACAGGCCCGCCTTCAACAGGCGCTGTACCGGCACAACCCCCGGCAGATCCTGACCATGGAGCAGTTCAACCTGAACCACCAGGATGCCCTGGATGCCTACCTGGCCGGACAAACCGGCGAAACGGAAATGATCGAAGACGCGGGCGCCTGGGAGAACTACAAAGGCTCCTACCGGCCCCTGGTGGAATTTGCCAGTGAACACCAGTTGCCGGTTATCGCGGCCAACGCCCCGGCAGATATCGTGCGCTGTGTCGGCCGTGAGGGGATGGACTATCTGCAACGCCTTCCAGAAGCGCAACGCGCCGCACTGCCCGAACAGGCCTTCCTGGATACCCCGGACTACCGTGACAAATTCGTCGACGCCATTGCCGGCAGCCACGGTGCGGAACAGACAGAACTGACCGGGCGCCTGCTAAGTACCTATCAGGCCCAGCTGTTGCGGGACAACACCATGGCCGATCGGATACTGACTGCACTGAATGAACATCCCGGACATCAGGTTTTGCACACTACAGGCACCTTCCACAGCGAACAGCGGCTCGGTACCGTTGCGGTCCTTGAGCAACGGGCACCAGAACTGAGCATTGCAGTGCTCTCACCGGTTGAATGGTCGCCCCCGGAACAGGCGATGCCGGTGGCAGAAAACCGCCACAAGGGTGACTACCTTTACTTTATTCTGCCCCTGCCTCCGGAATACCGGGACGCGGAACGCCAGCGCAGCGCCATGCAGAAACGCTTCAGCCGCCATTCAGACACCCGCTGCGAGTGATCAAAGTGGCGCGTAAGGCGCGCCTTCCCAGCAGCCCCGGTTCCCGTTAACCTGCGCAGTCATCAGGACGTTTTCCGAACCGCAAGGAGTAAGCCATGAAAGTTGTCTCTGCCCTGATTATCGGCCTGTGCGCCATTGTTGCCGCTTCCCTGTTGAGCCAGGGCTTGATGGGGCTGCGCACGGCCGATCGCTACGTAACGGTCAAGGGCATGGCCGAACGGGAAGTGCAGGCAGACCTGGCGCTCTGGCCCATCCGCTTTGTTGCCACCGGTAGCACGCTGGACGAAGCACAGAACAAAGCCCGAAGCAGCCGGGAAGCCATCATGGCGTTCCTGAAACTGCAGGCCATTGACCAGTCTGCGGTTGAACTCCAGCGCCTGGATGTAACCGACACCCGCGCCAATCCCTACGCCGGCAATAACAACGAGCAACAGTACATCATCAATCAGACCCTGATGGTGCGCAGCACCGATATCGAGCGCATCCGGCAGGCGGCCCAGAACGTCAGCGAGCTGGTGGATTCCGGCGTAGTGTTGTCCTCGGACTACGGCCCGAGCGGCCCCACTTACCTGTTCAACGGCCTGAACGATATCAAACCGGCCATGATCGCCGAGGCCACAGCAGCGGCCCGTGAATCCGCCCAACAGTTCGCTCGGGATGCCGAGGCCAAACTCGGCAGCCTGCGCCGGGCCAATCAGGGTGTGTTCCAGATTCTGGCAAGGGATCAGGCACCAGGCGTGTCGGAGCAACAACAGCTGGTGAAAACCGTGCGGGTGGTCTCCACCTTCGATTACTACCTGGAGTAACCGAAAACAGGTGCCTACTGGGTGGCCACCATTTCGTCGGTCACCTGATAGTCGCCGGCCAGCCAGCGCAGGATCTCGTGAGCCGCGGGGTGATCAAACGCGTCGTAGGTGTGAATCAATGCCTGCTTTTTCTCATCGCTGATGCGTGCCAGCCCGGTGTCCTGCAGGGTCAGTAGATCCTTGTGCAACTGCCCCGCAAGCTCCAGACCAAGCACTTCCCGCGCTGCATGCAAAAACGCCTGACCATACTGGTAATCCGGCCCCTGGCGGTAGCATTCCGCCAGCGTGATCGCCGGGATGGTGGTCAGTACCGGCTGCAAAGCCGGATTGATGGCATGACCGGCAAGGTAGGCGGCATTGCCGGCAGGGCGGCCGGTGAAACCACGCAGATGCAGATGCCGGGACATGCGATCGCCATCATTCACCGGGTAATTATCCCAGAGGAGTGGCTTGCGCCCCAGCAACTTGCTGACACGTTTGAGATGGCCCGGAGAAACTTCACGGGAACAGACCTCTTCCCCGGTCCAGAAAACTCTCACTTCACGGTCCAGCTCCGCCCCCAGGGTTTCCAGATAGTCCGCCGGCCGCTGCCCGAAGACCCGGTCCAGCACCGGGTCATCGGAGTAGTAGGTGGGGCATACGCTAAGTTTGCCGGCACTGGTATTGGCTTTTACCCAGTCCACGATCTGAGCCTGGGTGCGGGCCAGGTCCGG
>NZ_DIHV01000115.1:0-9654 GCF_002420325.1 Marinobacter sp. UBA5687 | reverse complement strand
TCAGTTTCTTCGCCAGGGCCTCCCGGGCCGTCTCATCGAAGTTATTGAAGATTTCGAACGGGCTCAGCCCGACACCAAACCGCACACCTTCACGCCGGCAGAATCTGGCAAAGTCCGCCAGTGCCTCAGCCTGCTCCGGAGGGTGCGGTTCCTGCCAGCGACGACGCAGGTAAGGGTCGGCCTTGGGGGCATACAGATAGAAGCCGTAACCATGGGCAAGCAGGGCATTGACCAGTTGGCGCCGTTCGGACCAGGTCCACAGAGGCCCGTAAAATCCTTCAATAATTCCCAGTTCCACCGTCATAAACCTGTCGCTCCCTGTCTGCCACCCAAGCGAATACTATACCGGACCAGCTGCCTTGATGACGGGATCGTCAGCTCTCAGCAAGCATACCGTATAATTAGATCCTAGCCGCTACTGTCACAACCTGCCTAGAATAAACGATCCGGTAAAATGTTGAGTTTTCAGGAGCACAGCTTTCATGCCCAATGGTCAAGACCGACTGCCCGCACTGGACGCGCTTCGAGGCATAGCGGCCCTGGGTGTGGTGCTGTTCCACTACCTCCCCTACTACGACAAACTCTACGGCCACAGTTTCAGCACGCCGGACACCCTCGGTTTCGGGCGCTACGGGGTTCACCTGTTCTTCATCCTCAGCGGCTTTGTCATCTTCATGACCCTGGAGCGCACCCGCAGCGCCAGCTGGTTCGGACTGGCCCGAGCCTTCCGCCTGCTGCCTGCACTCTGGGCCGGCATTGTATTGACCTGGATTGCCGTTCAACTGATGGGGCCAGCTGACCGCATGGTGAGCCCGGGCTCGGCGCTACTGAACATCACTCTGCTGCACGAATACCTGGGCCATCCCCATGTCGATGGCGCCTACTGGAGCCTGGTTATTGAAGCCACGTTCTACGTCTGGATTGCCTTGCTGTTCTACGGGCTGGGGAGCTGGCAGCGCATGCGGCCAGTACTCTGGGCCTGGACTCTGGCCAGCTACGCGGCGGTGATCTGGTGGAAAGCCATTCCCGACGGGCTGGAATTCCTGATCAAAGACCTGTTGTTTACCCGCTACGCGCCCCTGTTCATCAGCGGCATGCTGATCTACCGCTGGCACCGCCACAATCGTTTGCCGGTCGCGGATCTTGCGCTATTGACACTAACCATCAGCCACTGCCTGCTCGCTTACAAGGCACCGTTCAACCTCTTTGTGCTCGGCTGTTATGGCGTTTTCGGGCTGGCCGTAGCCGGCTATCTCAACGTTCTGGCACGGCCGGGAATGCTCTGGCTGGGCAGCATTTCATACACCCTGTACCTGGTGCACCAGAACATTGGTTATG
Source organism: Marinobacter sp. UBA5687 (assembly GCF_002420325.1). Lineage (NCBI taxonomy): Bacteria > Pseudomonadati > Pseudomonadota > Gammaproteobacteria > Pseudomonadales > Marinobacteraceae > Marinobacter > Marinobacter sp. UBA5687. Next base: position 8,316 of record NZ_DIHV01000115.1, on the reverse strand, counting down.
GCGTGATTGATCTGGCTTACAAATCCGGTCTACCCGGCCAACTTGGTGTGATGATGGCCCTGGCCGTTGCCATTGGTCTGGCGGCAGCCCTGCATTACGGTATCGAAAAACCCGCGCTGCGCTGGTTCCGGCAGTGGCGCAAACGTGCCGTACCGGATACTGGTCTGACGTTGATCAACGCCCCGGTGCCGAAAAAAGCGGAAAATCTTGACTAGACTGAACACAACAAAAAAACCTGAAACCCATTGCCTGACAAGAGTAAGACGCCATGGAAATCAAAACCTTCGCAGACCTGATTGACTGGACACGCCAGCTCCACGCCCACCTTGCCAGGTGCCTGCACGAATCCGCCCAGAAAAATCAGAACGAACGCGCCAGCGCCTTGCTCGATTACATCAGTTCCCACGAGGCACTGCTGGAACAGGCTGTTGCCGAGTACGAGAAACAGGCCGACCCGAAAGCCATGACCACCCGCCTGTACGATTATGGCGTGCATAAACCCATCGAGAAGAACCGCACCTGCGATACCCGCTATAACGATCTGGATTTTGACGGTATTGCCCGGGAGATCTTTGATTTCCACGACCAGGTGATGGACCTGTACGACGCCCTCATCGGCAAAGCCGAGATTCCCGAGGCCAAATCCCTGCTGGAGGATCTGAAATCCCTGGAGGAGCACGAGGCCATGCTCCTGGCCAGCCAGATCGGTCGAATGAACGACATCTAACGTTAGACCAATGTCGTAGTCCGGCAATTTTTTGCTGCAGCCCACCCGCCATAGTTGCTAATCTGAACTACACTCTTGAGTTCCGGACCCCACGAGGGGCCGGGCTCTACTACAACAATGACAAGAGGTTAGAAGAGCAATGAAGATCCGTTCTGTTCTTTCCGCGGCTGTGCTGGCTGTGGCAACTACCTTTGCCGCCACCCAGGCGCTTGCCCAAGACAAGTTCACCCTGCGACTGGCAGAAACCTGGGGCCCGAACTTCCCCATTTTTGGTGATACCACCAAACGCTTCGCCGAAACCGTTAACAAGATGTCTGATGGCCGACTGACCGTCCGCATTGACTCAGCCAACAAGCACAAGGCCCCGCTGGGCGTATTCGACATGGTCAAGGCCGGTCAGTACGACATGGGCCACTCCGCCTCCTATTACTGGAAGGGCAAGGTGCCGGAAACCCTGTTCTTCACCAGCATGCCATTTGGCATGAATGCCATGGAACAGTATGCTTGGTTCTACCACGGTGGCGGTATGGAGCTGATGCAGGAAGTGTATGAGCCCCACAACATGCTGTCGTTCCCTGGCGGCAACACCGGCGTACAGATGGGCGGCTGGTTCCGCAAGGAAATCAAATCCCTGGATGACCTCAAGGGTCTGAAAATGCGTATTCCCGGCTTTGCGGGCGAAGTCTTCGCAGAAGTGGGTGTTAACCCCACCAACATCGCCCCGGGCGAGCTCTACACCGCTCTGGAGCGCAATACGATTGATGCCGTTGAGTGGGTAGGCCCTGCGCTGGATCTGCGTCTTGGTTTCCAGCAGATTGCTGACTACTACTACACCGGCTGGCACGAACCGGCAACCGAGCTGCAGTTCCTGATCAACAAGCGCGTCTGGGATCGCCTGCCGGCAGACCTTCAGGAAATCATGCGGGTAGCCATGCGTACCGCTTCCTATGACATGCTGGTTCACTCCCAGCACGCCAACGCCGAAGCCTGGGCGGACATCAAGGAAGAGTATCCGAACGTGCAGATCAAGCGTTTCCCGGATGACATTTTCCAGGCCATGTACGAGGCCAACGAGAAGCTGTTGAAAGAGGCCGCGGCAGAAAGTGAGATGGCTGCGAAGATCATTGAATCCCAGCACAATTATCTGGAGCAGAGCCGCGCTTACACCGACATTTCGGAGCGGGCTTACCTCAACACCATGGCCGAAGTCGAGTAAACTATTCGTTTATGACGAATCAGAGCCGGGATCGCTCTTCCAAGTGATCCCGGCTTTTTCATTTCCAACATTCAGAAATTCCGCGATGCGGAGGAAGAAGTTCGATGCGCTGGATTATCCGACTGGACGAGGGCCTGGCCTGGCTCTCCAAACTTTGCGGCTGGATCGCCTGTGTGGCCATGATCCTGATGGCTGCCAACGTCTTCTATGACGTCGTCGCACGCTATGCTTTCAACGATGTGTCCATCGCCATGCAGGAAATGGAATGGCACCTTTATTCAGTCGTCTTCCTGCTTGGCATTCCCTATGCCCTGCGCACTGATGGTCATGTACGTGTGGACGTTTTCTATACCAACTGGAGCCAGAAGCGCAAAGCCTGGATTAACCTGATTGGCGCCGTTCTTTTTGTTATTCCGTTCGCCTACCTGATTGCCACCTATGGCTACAGCTACGCCATGGATGCCTACCAGATGGGCGAAGGCAGCGGCGACCCCGGCGGCTTACCGCACCGCTGGGTGATCAAATCCGTGATTCCGGTCAGCGCTTTCTTTATGGGAACGGCCGGCTTGAACATGGTGACCTACGCCATCCGTGTGATGGCCGGTGACAAGCGGTACGAAGGCGAGCACAGCGCAGGAGGTCTGGCATGATCGGTATGATTATGTTCGGCGTGGCGCTGGTCATGCTGATGTTCGGTTTCCCGGTAGCCTTCACCTTCGGCGGCGTCGCACTGTTTTTCGGTATCTACGCCGAAGGCATGGATCTGTTTGCCTTCATGCCCTTCCGGATCATGAGCGTGATGCAGAACACCGTGTTGATGGCAGTGCCTCTGTTCATCTTCATGGGTGTGGTACTGCAGCGCACCAGACTGGCTGAACAGTTGCTGACCTCCATGGGACGGCTGTTTGGCGGGTTGCCCGGCGGCCTTGCTATTTCCACCATTCTTGTCGGTGCTCTGCTGGCTGCCTCCACCGGCGTTGTCGGCGCCAGCGTGGTTGCCATGGGCCTGATTTCGCTTCCGGTCATGCTCGCGCACAAGTACGACAAGCGCCTGGCCACCGGTACCATCTGCGCCTCGGGCACCCTGGGCCAGATTGTGCCGCCATCGATCATCCTGATCATTCTGGGTGACGTCCTTGGCCTGCCCGTGGGCGATCTGTTCAAGGCTGCGGTCATGCCCGGCGTGGTACTGATTGGCCTGTACATTGTCTACATTCTGATCCTGACCCGTTTCAAGCCGGAAACCGCACCGGCCATGCCGGCCCAGGATGAATCGGTCAGCCGGGGCAAGGAAATCCGGGATGCCCTGCTTGCGATTATTCCGCCACTGGCGTTGATCGTGATTGTGCTGGGCTCCATCTTCACCGGCATCGCCACTCCCACGGAATCCTCGGCACTGGGTGGCGTTGGCGCCGTGGTTCTGGCCATCATCTACCGCCAGTTCTCGTTCAAGATGGTCTGGGATGCCGCCAAAGACACCGTCAGCGTGACCGCCATGGTGTTCGCAATCCTGATCGGCGCGACTGCCTTCTCCATGGTGTTCAGCTATACCGGCGGCGATTATCTGCTGGAGGAGTGGCTGATGATGCTGCCCGGCGAACAATGGGGCTTCATTATCCTGGCCATGGTGGTCATTCTGGTGCTGGGCTTCTTCATCGATTTCGTGGAGATTTCCTTCATCATCGTGCCCATTCTGGCACCGGTGGCCGAGGCCATGGGCATCAACATGCTCTGGTTCGCCATCCTGATTGCCATGAACCTGCAAACCAGCTTCCTGACACCACCATTCGGGTTTTCGCTGTTCTACCTCAAAGGGGTGGCACCACCGGAAGTCCGAACCACGGATATCTACAAGGGTATTATTCCGTTCATTCTGATCCAGATTCTGGTGCTGGCGCTGATCGTCATCTTCCCGGAATGGTTCGGCATGAGCGCCACCTACTGACCCCCGAATAACCCTGCAACTCTGGCGGAGCCGGCCAATGCCGGCTCCGCCCATCCACCCGCTCTGCCCCTCAGTCTTCAGTCCGCCGACCTGACAAAACCTGATCATTTTCTATACTGAGTCAAAAAGCCGCGACTCTCAGTTCAGTTTTCGGGATTGCACGGACCATAACGAATCAGAGGAGAGAGCATTCCATGGCACAGAGTACCGCTCATAAACCGGAGTTACCGGACAAGGAGGAACACCGGGCACACGTCCTCAGCCTGCCCCTGGAGCGCGGTCAATCCGATCGCGAACCCCACAGTTATGAACGCTGGCTGATCCATAAACTGATGCGTATGGCCGGCTCTCCCCCCATTCGTTTCCGGCTCTGGAACGGCGATGTCATAGAACCGGAAGTTCAGGACGCCCGCTTCACCCTGCACCTGACCGACCACAAGGCTCTCTACTCCCTGGTGGCCAACCCCAATCTGGCCTTTGGTGACCTGTATGCCGCCGGTCGACTGGAAATCGACGGCGATCTTCCAGATCTGATGGAGAGCCTGTACCGGGCCGTCCATGCCGCCCGCCAGAAATGGCCACGCTGGCTGGACGCCCTGTGGCGCAACCACAACCCGCGTGCCACCGGCATCTCCGAGGCCAAGGAGAACATTCACCACCACTACGACCTGGGCAACGCGTTTTACCAACTGTGGCTGGATGAGGCCGAAATGCAGTACACCTGCGCCTATTACGAGCAGGCCGACAACACCCTGGAACAGGCGCAACTGGCCAAACTGGAACACGTTTGCCGCAAACTTCGGCTGAAACCGGGCATGACCGTGGTCGAAGCCGGCTGCGGGTGGGGCGGGCTGGCCCGATATATGGCCCGTCATTACGGAGTGAAGGTGCATTCCTACAATATCTCACGGGAACAGCTGGCCTACGCCCGGGCTGAAGCAGAGCGACAAGGCCTGGACAACCTGGTTACCTATGTCGAAGACGACTACCGCAATATTGAGGGCCAGTATGACGCGTTCGTTTCTATTGGCATGCTCGAACACGTGGGCAAGGACAATTACCCCGCTCTGTCGGAACTGATCAAACGCTCCCTGAAGCCGAATGGTATTGCCTTGCTCCACAGCATCGGCCGCAACCGGCCCATGCTGATGAACGCCTGGATCGAGAAGCGGATTTTCCCCGGCGCCTATCCGCCCAGAATTGGCGAGTTCATGGAAATCTGCGAGCACAGCGATTTCTCGGTACTGGATGTGGAAAACCTGCGGCTGCATTACGCTCAGACCCTGACCCACTGGATGGACAATTTCACCGCCAACCAGGACCAGGTCACCGAGATGTACGACGAACATTTCACCCGGGCCTGGCGACTGTATCTGGCCGGTTCCATCGCCGCGTTCCGGGCCGGTTCTTTGCAGTTGTTCCAGGTGGTGTTCACCCACGGCGACAATAACCAGCTGCCCCAGAGCCGGCAGGAACTCTACACGTTTCCAGCCACGCCAGAGGGGGTCTGATGGAATACTACGACATCATTATCGTGGGGGCCGGCCCTGCCGGCTCAACCCTGGCCCGGGCTCTGGAGGACTCCGGCAAACGGGTACTGATCATCGACAAGCAAGCCTTCCCCCGGGACAAGACCTGCGCCGGCTGGGTTACGCCGGCAGTGATGGCCAGCCTGGACATTGATCCGGGGAAGTATTCCGTCGGCCGGACACTGCAACCCATTCGCCGGTTCCGGATCGGCATGATGGGGCAAAGTGCGGTGGAGAACGACCACGGGGATATTGTCAGCTACGGTATTCGTCGCTGCGAATTCGACGACTACCTGCTGGACCGTGCCGAGTGTGAAAAGCAACTGGCAACCGCGGTAAAGTCCATCAACCGGAACAACGGCAACTGGGTGATCAACGATCAATGGCAGGCGCCGCTGCTGGTGGGTGCCGGGGGCCATTTCTGCCCGGTGGCACGGCTGTTGGGCGACGGCCCGGGCAAGCATGAAACCGTGGTGGCCGCCAAGGAAGTTGAGTTCGAGATGACGCCAGAGCAGGCCCGCGCCTGCGAAGCCCGCGGCGACACGCCAGAGCTCTGGTTCTGCCGGGATCTCAAGGGCTACGCCTGGGTTTTCCGGAAAGGCAGCTATCTGAACATCGGCCTGGGCCGTGAGGACAACCACCGGTTATCTGATCATCTGGAAGCTTTTGTCGAGGAAATGAAACAGTCGGGCCGCATTCCTTCAGACCTGCCAGGCCGCTTCAAAGGTCACGCCTATCTGCTGTATGCCCATGCCAACCGACCACTGGTGGATGACGGCGTGTTGCTGATTGGCGATGCGGCCGGCCTGGCCTATACCCAGAGTGGCGAGGGCATTCGTCCCGCCATCGAATCGGCACTGATGGCGGCCAATGTTATCAAGGCCGCCACGGATTATTCCGCGCTCTCGCTGCAAAGCTATGGTGAACGCATTGCCGAACGCTTCGGAACCCGGGCCACGGACCAGGAGCCCGGCTTTGAGGTGCCGGACTGGCTGAAACAGCCCATCGCCAGCACCTTGATGCGCTCACACTGGTTTACCCGCAAGGTGGTCACGGAGAAGTGGTTCTTGCATCAGGAGGTGCCGCCACTGGAGGTCGCGGTTTAGATACACCAAGGCCGGGCGCTGAGGCCCGGCCTTGATTTCACGTCTGCACTGACCTGTAGCTCGATACCAGGCTGGCGCATGTAACGAGCGAGCTTAGAACTTCACGCGCATACCGGCCAGGAAGCCCATGTCGGCGTCGTCGCCAGACGCATCTTCAAGGTCGCTCTGGGCGATTTCGGCGAACACGCTGACGTTCTTGGCAGCCGGGAACTTGTAGGTTACGTTGGCGTACCATTCGGTAATGTCGTCCGCGTCATCTTCTTCCTTGTTGCCCATACCGAGTGCGACGTCGGTGGTGGCAGCAACAGCAAACACAGCCGCCAGGTTGTACTGGGTGGTTTCGAAGTCGTCTTCGTCGGTGGAGCTGTAATCAGCGGCCAGGTTCATGAAGCCGAAATCGTAGGAAGCGCTCACACCCCAGGTGTCCGCAGATTCAGCCGCGCCAGCCGCTCGGGACTGCTGGTAAGCCGCTGCCAGTTCCAGACCTGCCAGTTCAGTAGCAACGAAGAGATCGTAGTATTCACCGTCCTGATCCGCAGCATCCATTTCGTGAGAAGCGGCGATATAGACGTTTTCCAGCTCGATGTCGACACGAATCGTATCGTCACCCGCTGTTTCTACGCCATCAAACCGGTCTTCATCAATGGTCTCGACTTCGTAGGCTTCTTCAATACCGAATTCGTCACCGGCGAAGTCCTGCTTACCGAAAGAGAAGGAGGCAACGCCGTACTTCAGACCGACATAAGCCTCTTCCAGGTTGCTGGCGTCCTGACTGCCTTCCGCCGCTTTTTTGTAACCCACATCCAGACGACCAAACGCAGTCAGGTCATTGCCCAGATCGTAGGCTACGTAGTTTTTCAGCTCCATATCGTCGTACTCAACCTCGGCACGCTCATCAAAGCCAGTGGCCTGACGGAACTGAATCTGGAAGTCACCGTTCAGTTTGTAGGTAAAACCATCTTTCTCGTAAACAGTCGCAGCATTCACAGAATGCTGCGGCAACAGTAGACACAGCAACAGCCAGAAGAAGCTTCTTCATTTTTGGAACTCCACGTTCAGTTTGGTTTGGTGTTTATTGGTTGCTGGAATCAACCCAGCTGTCCCACTCTTTTCGAGTTTGTTCGTCAGCTTTCAGATACCAGTAGCGCAGCATCCTGCTGACCATTTCCTGATCCGGATCGACGTGCGAATCCAGCAACAACCCGTCCTGGTTGGTTATCAGCCCCGGAGCAGCTACTGCCGCTTTGGCGCCGGAACGGTTATAGGCCGCCAGCTCACGGGCATAGTCCCGCACCAGCTGAAAGCCCTCTTTCTCGAGCACATCGGCGGTAAACGCCACCTCACGGCCCTGGCGATCAGTCAACTGCCAGTTACCCTGTTGATTGAAAGCGTCCATTTGATTCCGCGACTCGATTTCCGGAGCGCTCAGGGCCAGTGCGGTATCAGCAGCCTCGAAACGGACAACGAAGGCGTCGCTGGTTTCCAGCACTTCTTCACGACCAATTTCGGTGGTGCACTCCACCACCAACTGCTGGGTACCATCAGCAAGAGTCAGTGACTGGCCAGAGCCGGCGGTCTGCTCGCTATCCTGAACAGCCTGCACGTTCACACAGGCCCCCAAAGTGAGCTGAACCTCTGCCAGAGCCGGCAACGGCATCAAGGCGGCAAGTAAACAGGTCGTCCAGGCAAGTCTCGTCACGCTTTATTTCCAATCGGTGGTTGGCAGCAATCTTGAGACGACACTATGGCGGGAATTTATTAACGGACTGTTAAGGAGGGTCTGATTAACGCCT
>NZ_DIHV01000145.1:30581-31106 GCF_002420325.1 Marinobacter sp. UBA5687 | reverse complement strand
GCGACATCCAGCTCACCCTGGCCCGGAAAGTCCCGGTCACCGGCGCCGTCATCGTCACCACCCCCCAGGACATCGCCCTGCTGGACGGCAAAAAAGGCATCGAAATGTTCCGCAAAGTCGACATCCCGGTGCTGGGCGTAGTCGAAAACATGAGCGTCCACATCTGCTCCAACTGCGGCCATGAAGAGCCCCTCTTCGGCCACGGCGGTGGCGAACGCATCGCGGAAGAATACGAAACCGCCCTCCTGGGCCAGCTACCCCTGCACATGACCATCCGCGAGCAGACCGACAGCGGCGCCCCGACTGTGGTCGCCGAGCCGGATTCGGAAGTGGCAAGACGCTACCGCGACATCGCCAGAAGGGTGGGGGCGGAGCTGTCCACCCGCGAGCGGAATCTTGGTGGGACGATTTCCAGTGTCTCCGTGACGGAGCATTAACCAAGACCGGGTACAGAGGGACTCCAGCTCCATAGTCTGTTCGCGGCATCAGGCCCTTCTGTCCAAAAATGTCGGAGGCCATGGATGG
>NZ_DIHV01000145.1:0-30363 GCF_002420325.1 Marinobacter sp. UBA5687 | reverse complement strand
ACGGCCCGAAAGAAGCGCACATGGGTGAGACAAGCGTTTTAGAAGCGAAGCTTCGCGCGCAGGCGAACGACTGCAATCTATGATTGCAGGCTGGACCCGCTTGCGGGTGCTCGTAGCGGTTTTTGGACAGAAGGGCCTGATGGCGCAGCCCCCAGTGCGCGGTGTTGGGCAACCAGTCCTATATCTTCGACAGTCACCGCACGACAAGGTAAACTACGCCCCAATTTTCCCACCAGCTGGAAACGAGAATTCACCCATGAGCATCAAATCCGACAAGTGGATCCGCCGGATGTCCGAACAGCACGGCATGATCGAACCCTTCGAAGCCGGACAAGTTCGGGAAAGCGAAAAAGGCCGCGTCATCTCCTACGGCACCTCAAGCTACGGCTACGACGTACGTTGCAGCAACGAATTCAAAATCTTCACCAACGTCCACAGCGCCACCGTAGACCCGAAGAACTTCGACGAAAACAGCTTCGTCAACTACACCGGCGACGTCTGCATCATCCCGCCGAACAGCTTCGCCCTGGCGCGCACCGTTGAATACTTCCGCATCCCCAGAAGCGTACTCACTATCTGCCTGGGCAAAAGCACCTATGCACGCTGCGGCATCATCGTGAACGTCACCCCGCTGGAGCCGGAGTGGGAAGGTCAGGTAACCTTGGAATTCTCCAACACCACCAATTTGCCAGCGAAAATCTACGCCAACGAAGGCGTTGCCCAGATGCTGTTCTTCGAATCCGACGAAATCTGTGAAACCAGCTACAAAGACCGCGGCGGCAAGTACCTTGGCCAGACCGGCGTGACCCTGCCCAGGACATGAACGCCAACCAGTTTCTCAAAGCCGTCTCACAGCTGCAGGGCTGGCGCGAATGCGCCTTCCTGCTGGCCCTGGCCGAACGCTCCTTTCCCAACTACGCCCTGTTCGCCGACGCCGTTGGCCTGAAAACCGGCGGCAAGATGCGCCAGTTGCTCGATCTGGCCTGGGACATGCTCCAGAAAGACGTGGCCGATGCCGCAATTCCGCAGCTGCTCAGTAAGCTAGAAACCCTGTGCCCCAATGTGGATGAGTACGATGCCTACGGTGTCTACCCAGCCTTCGATTTCTGCCAGTTGCTTGAGCAGGCGCTGCTGAACCGCCTGAATCCGAACAAGCATCGCGCCACCGAAGCTTCCCAGTTGGCGACCCGCACCGTCATGGATTTTGTTGAAATGTCCGAAGGTGAGGGAATGGATGAAAACGAACTGGTGCGCGTGTTTGAACACCACCCCCTGCTCAAGGACGACAAACTGTTTCAGCGTGACACCGTCATGGCGCTGAAAAAGCAGCGAACACCCAAAGAAGCCTTCCTGGCTGAACTCCGAGCCGGTGCCGCCAACGACGGTGTCAGCAATCTGGGAATCTCCCTGGAAGGCTGACATAAGGCAACCAAGCTACACTGCCTGTAACCTCCCTCAGTACTTTATTGAACGGAATGAATCATGAAACTCTCTGCTTTCGGTCGTAAATTCACCGCTGATGCCGGCATTACTTCCCTGATGGACGATCTCGGGAATGCCATGGCCTCCGGTGAGGACATGATCATGATGGGCGGTGGTAACCCCGGCCACATTCCGGAGATCCAGCAGAGAGTTCAGAGCATTCTGGCGGAGATGGCCTCCAGTGAAGCGGACGTACGTCGGCTGGTGGGTATTTACGACCCCCCTCAGGGGGAAAAACAGTTTATTGCCTCCCTGGCCCAGTTGCTGAATCAGGAATACGGCTGGGGCCTGAAGCCCGAAAACATTGCGCTGACCAACGGCAGTCAGGCTGCCTTCTTCATGCTTTTCAACATGTTTGGTGGTGACTACGGTGATGGACATCGCAAGCATATCCTGTTGCCGCTGGCGCCTGAATACATTGGCTACGCCGATGCCGGCATTGAGCAAGGGCTGTTCCACGCGGTACAGCCGGACATCTCCTTCACCGATGCCCATGAATTCAAATATCGGGTGGATTTTGAGGCCGTGGAGGTGACCGGAGAAACCGGCGCTATCTGTGTATCCCGGCCCACAAACCCCACGGGAAACGTCATCACCGATGAGGAGTTGGCCCGGCTGGAAGAACTGGCCCGGCAAAACGATATTCCGCTGATTGTCGACGGAGCCTATGGAACGCCATTTCCGAGCCTGCTGTTTGTCGACGCGCAGCCGAGCTGGAACGAGCAGGTTATCCTGTGTCTGAGCCTGTCAAAGCTGGGCTTGCCGGCGGCGCGAACCGGGATTGTTATTGCCGAAGAGTCCATTATCAAGGCATTGTCGGGTATCAACGCCATCATGAACCTGGCCACCGGAAGCTTTGGTGCGATGCTGGCAGAACCGCTGGTGCGCTCCGGAGAGATTCTGTCCCTGAGCCGGGATGTGGTTTGCCCGTTCTATAAAGCAAAAATGGAGCGGGCGGTATCGGTGTTCCGGGACGCCATGGGCGAAGACAGTTGCCGCTGGTACATCCACAAGCCCGAAGGCGCCATGTTCCTGTGGCTCTGGTTCCCGGATTTGCCAGTCTCCAGTCTGGAGCTTTATCAGCGCCTCAAGGCTCGGGGTGTGCTGGTGGTCTCCGGGCATTATTTCTTCCCGGGCTTGCCCGAGGATGGCTGGCGTCATCGCCATGAGTGCCTCAGGGTCACCTATTCGCAGGACGATGCCCGGGTGGCTGAGGGCCTGAGAATCATTGCTGAAGAAGTAAAAGCGGTGTGGGCCGAGCAGGGACTGGCCGGTTAGTCGGCCAGTGTCGCGTCTTTGAGTTTCAGCTCGTACTCGCTGCCGTCCGGCTCTACCTGGAGCAGGCGAACCAGCAGGTAATCCCGGGCCGGATCAAACCACATCAGGGTCTGGCGTTTGGAGTCTTCGTCCCGGACCTTTTCCGCCTTCAGGGTGTTCATGGTGCGGCCATTGTCGCCCAGGCTATCTTCGTCGATGACAGCAAAGCGGTCGTCGTCGTAATCCCCCTTGTCCAGCACCTGGTAGGTGACATCGCGTTTGCCCGCCTTGAGATCCTGATGGAGCTGTAACTGGTAGCCCAGTGGGTCCAGGGTCTTATCCCGCAACTCGACTTCAAACTTCTCGCCGCGATAGCTGCCGGTGGCAGTGCCTGCCTGCCAGTCAAAATCAATGGACTGTTTGCGATCCTTGATCAGGAAGCCGGAGAGGTGATAGCGGTAGCGCAGGGGAATTACCTGGCCATTTTCCCAGCGAAAAATCAGTGATTCGTTGATATCGGCGATGAAGGAGTCGACATCCGTACGGTAGAGCCAGACGTTATTGCCCTGGTCTGTCAGTTCCCGAACACCTTCGCCGTTGAGGCTGACGCCCTTGGACATGGAGGCGGTGTAGCGGGCCTCATAGGGTGCCAGAGGGGCATAATCAACATCGCCGGCGGACGCCGGCAGTGCAATCATGCCGGCAATTAGGGCTGCCCAGAGCTGAAAACGTGGTTTGTGGGGGGTGTCTGTGTGCATCAAAAAGCCTCTTTGACCGTCTACGCTAGCGACAGTGTAGTTGGTTCGGCGAGGCCTTGTGATGACAATCTGTTCAGTTCGCCGGCAGTCGCATGGGACGCTCGATGGGCGCGCCGTCAAACAGAACGCCCTCAGCGCCCAGCTGTATGCGACCCTCGCAGAACCAGCGCACGACGATGGGGTAGAGCACGTGCTCCTGTTGCTGAACTTTTTCCGCCAGGGACTCCGGAGTGTCATCCTCTGCCACGGCAACTTCCGCCTGGGCGATGACGGGCCCGCCGTCCAGTTCCTCGGTCACAAAGTGAATGGATACACCGTGGGTGCGGTCACCGGCTTCCAGGACCCTTTGGTGGGTGTTCAGTCCGGTGTAGGCCGGCAACAGGGACGGGTGAATGTTAAGCATTCGGCCACGGAATGCGCGGACAAAGTCGCTGGTCAGAATCCGCATGAAGCCGGCCAGCACTACCAGATCCGGATTGTGGCGAAGGATTTCGGCCAGCAGGGCGGCGTCGAATTCTTCTCGGGAGCCGTATTTTGTATGGTCGACCACAAAGGTGGTGAGATTGGCCTGGGCGGCGCGCTCCAGGGCAAACGCGCCCGGTTTGTTGCAGCCAACGGCAATGATCTCACCCGGAAAGTCGCGTTCACGGGTGGCGTCGATCAAAGCCTGCAGGTTGGTGCCGCTGCCAGAGGCGAGCACCAGGATCTTCGGAACGGGGGCCGGATCTGCCTTCATGCCGTCAAAAGCCCCGGTGCGTAGCGAACAACGGGCTCAGCATCGCTGGATTCGGCTACTTCCATTACGCCGATCTGCCATACCTTTTCACCCATGGCATTCAGGGTGTCCATGGCCAGTGCCTTCTGGTCTTCCGGTACACAGATGACCATGCCGATACCACAGTTAAAGGTGCGATACATTTCCTCCTGGGCTACGCCGCCGGCATTCTGAAGCCACTGGAATACCGGGGGCAGCTCCCAGCTCTGGGTGTCGAGTGCGGCTATGGTGCCCTTGGGCAGTACCCGGGGGATGTTCTCGGGCAGGCCGCCGCCGGTAATGTGCGAAAGGGCCCGAACATCGACTTCGCGAATCAGTTTAAGCAGATTCTTAACATAGATGCGTGTGGGCGCCATCAGGGCGTCGGCCAGTGTGGTGTCGCCCATTGACTGGCTCAGGTCTGCGCCACTGACTTCGATAATCTTGCGAATCAGCGAGTAGCCGTTGGAGTGGGGGCCGGAGGAGCCCAGCGCCAGCAGGGCGTCACCCGGCTGCGCGCGGCTACCGTCAATGATCTTGTCACGCTCCACAATGCCTACACAGAAGCCGGCCAGATCGTAATCGTCGCCTTCATACATGCCCGGCATCTCGGCGGTCTCGCCACCAACCAGAGCACATCCGGCCTGCTCACAACCCTGGCCAATGCCTTCTACTACCTGGGCGGCAACGTCAACATTCAGTTTGCCGGTTGCGTAGTAGTCCAGAAAGAACAGAGGCTCGGCGCCACCGACCACCAGGTCATTCACGCACATGGCCACCAGGTCGATGCCGATGCTGTCATGCTTCTGCAGTTGCATGGCAAGCCGAAGCTTAGTGCCTACGCCGTCCGTGCCAGAAACCAGTACGGGCTCTTTGTAGCCTGCCGGAATCGATACCATGGCACCAAAGCCGCCGAGGCCGCCGAGTACTTCCGGGCGACGGGTGCGCGCTGCAGTGCTCTTGATTCGGTTGACAAGATCGTTACCTGCGTCGATGTCCACGCCGGCATCGCGGTAGGTCAGGGAGGGCTTCTGTTCGCTCATGGAAAATAACCGTAGGCCTGTGAGTCAAGGCGCGGATTTTAACAGGTGCGCACGGGGGCTCCAAATGGAATTGGGAGCACAGGCAATATTGCCGGTTTCAGATTGCCTGACTGCAACCTGTGCTTGCTACTCTCGGCTCTGGTGATGGTGTATCCTGTGCGCCAACCATGGGAATGGCAAGGTGTTTCATGACCGAATCAGTGAAAACAGCCAGGAACGGGCGAGTTGCTGCGTTTCTGTTGGCGGCAGTATGTTGGGTACTCTCGGCCGGCCCGGCATCGGCGGTCAGCGTGTCGGGACTTTACACGGCCGATGTTCCGGTTGCAGGCACCTCGGCGGATGCCTTGAAGGCCGGATACGCTGAAGGGCTGCGTCAGGTAATGGTGAGGGTGTCCGGGACCCGTGAGGTGCTGGAACTCGAAGGGATAGACGAGGTACTGGCAGACGCCGAGTCCATGTTGCTGTCTTATCAGGTGAACCGTACCGCGGGGCAGTCGCGTTTGCAGATGAGTTTCGGGGCCGTGGGGGTTAACCGCGCGCTGGCGTCTGTGCAGGCGCCGGTATGGGGCGCCAACCGCCCCCTGACACTGGCCTGGATTGCCGTGGAAGACCGGGGAGACCGGCAATTACTGACCCGTTCAGCAGATTCAGCGGCGGGCAGTAACGAGGGGCTCTGGGCCCAGCATCTCTTATCAGCAGCGGCCGATCGCGGTCTGCCCATCGCCTTCCCGCCGGAGACCTATGCCGGTGACCGGGCCTTGCTGTCGGATTTGTGGGGCCAGTTTGTCGGCCGCATCGAACAAGCTTCAGACGATCTGTCCCACGACGCCCTGGCTCTGGTGCGTATCAGTCGTTCCGGCGGCCAATGGCGCGCAGGCTGGGTGGTTGAAGGCATGGGGCTCGATGCGGGTGAGCAGTCGGTCAATGCCGATACGCCGGAACAGTTGGCGCAAGCTTTGATCGATCGCTGGACAGAGCAATACGCCAGCCGATATGCGGTTACAGCCGGCGAGGCGGGTGAGGCTCCGAAAGTTGATATGGTGCTTGAGGGTGTAACGACGCTGGCAGATTACGGTCAGGTGACCCGGGCCCTACAGGACATGACTCCGGTAGTGTCTGTTGGTGCGTCACGGGTTCGTGGCAACCGGCTGACCGTGGAGGTAGCATTCTCTGGAGAACTTGACCAGTTGAAGGAGCATATCGCGCTGGACGCACGATTTGTGCCGGCGGAGCAGCCTGCAGAGCCGATAACGGCCAGCAAGAACAGCCAGACTGCTGGCTCGGACGGGGATGGTGAGGCGCAAACAGGCGAGCCCGGTTCCCGCAATGAAACCGAAGCACCGGCCGGAACGGATGCGCAGGATAGTGCTTCGACGCCTGGGTTCAGCTATCAGCCCCTGGCTCCGGGCGATGAGCAGGATGCCGAACAGGCTTTTGAGTCTTTGTACCAGGTACTTTATTACCGCTGGCAACCCGCTCCCGGCGCCACTGGCGGCGACCGAAGCTGATGGCTTGATGGAGGCAGCCCGGTGAGTTCTAAGCAGTGGCGCTGGATCCCGAATGCACTGACATTCCTGCGAATGGTGCTGATCGTGCCGTTCGCCGGCGCGCTGCTGGAAGGTAACTATCGGCTGTCTCTGGTGATATTCTTCGTTGCCGCACTGACCGATGCCTTTGACGGGTTTCTGGCCCGTCATTTCAATTGGCGCTCCCGGCTTGGCGCTGTGGCCGACCCTCTCGCGGACAAGGCGCTGTTGATTTCGGCCTACCTCATGCTCACCATTACCGGTGTACTTCCGCTGTGGCTGTTTGCCCTGGTGCTGGGTCGGGATCTTGTCATTGTCTGCGGCGGCCTGGCTTTTCATTACGGCATCGGCCGCTTCGATATGGAACCCAGTATTCCGGGCAAGATCAACACGTTTGTGCAGATACTCGTGGCGCTCGCCATTATCATCCTGCTGGCGGGTTTGCCCATGCAGCCCTGGGTCATCGACACCGGGATCTGGCTGGTTGCCGTCAGCGCGCTGGTGAGCGGGGGGCACTATGTGGCAGTGTGGAGTTTGCGGGCCTGGAGGGCGAAGCGGTCATGAAAGCCTCACAAATGGTATTGGGGGTCAAGCTCCGGGACGATGCCCGCTTCGACAACTTTCACGGCGACCGTAACCGTTCGGCCGCCCAGCGGCTTAAGCTGGTGTGCCGGGAGCCGTCGGGGCTTCCGGTGGTCGTGATCTGTGGCGATTCCGATACCGGTAAAAGCCACTTGTTGCAGGCGATTTGCCATGAGTCCGAGCAAATGGGGAAAACTGCCGTCTGCATCAGCATCGTCGAGTTGTTGCCGTTTGGCCCGGATGCCCTGGCGGGCCTGGACAGTCATGATGTGATCTGTCTTGACGATCTGGAACATGCCGCGGGGGATCCCGGCTGGGAGGAGGCGGTTTTCCACCTGTACAACCGGGTGTTGGACCGCAATGGCCTGCTGGTGGTCAGTCTATCCGAGGTGCCTGCTTCGCTGCCGTTCGGGCTGGCAGACCTGGGATCTCGCCTGGCGCATGGCTTGCTCATTCAGTTGGGCGTGTACCGGGATGAGGACCGGCAGCGAATCCTGATGGCCCGGGCAGAGCAGCGCGGGCTGGTGATGAGTGAGGATGTTGCCGGCTTCATCATGCGCAGGGCCCCTAGAAAGCTGGGTGATCTGCTGGGGCTGCTGGATACATTGGATGAGAATTCGCTGCAGGCCCAGCGACGTTTAACCATTCCGTTTGTTAAAGCTGTGATGGGATGGTAGCGGTAAAGGGATTAATAACGATAAAGGCCATTGGAGAGACGACATGAGACGGGTTGTATTCAATCAGAAAGGTGGCGTTGGCAAGTCCAGTATCACTTGTAATCTGGCGGCCATCAGCGCCGCAAGAGGAAAGCGTACCCTGGTGGTGGATCTGGACCCGCAGGGCAACTCCACCCACTACCTGCTGGGCAAGCCGGCGGCTGAACTGAAAGATACCGTTGCCGATCTGCTGGAGCAGACGGTCGCCTTCAGTGTCTTCAATCGTCGACCTGACGAGTTTGTACACGCCTCGTCATTCGACAACCTGTACGTGTTGCCATCCAGCCCTGAGCTGGATTTTCTGGAACGCAAACTCGAAGCCAAGCACAAGATCTACAAGCTCAGGGAGTTCCTGAAAAAACTCAGCGACAGTTTCGATGAGATCTATATCGATACCGCCCCGGCCCTGAATTTCTACACTCGTTCTGCCCTGATTGCTGCCCAGCGCTGCCTGATCCCGTTCGACTGCGATGATTTCTCCCGCCAGGCGCTCTACAACATCCTCCATGAAATCCGCGAATTGCAGGAGGATCATAATGAGGAGCTGGTTGTTGAGGGCATCATTGCAAACCAGTTCCAGCCAAGGGCGAGCCTGCCCAGGCAGTTGGTCCGGGAGCTGACGGAGGAGGGGTTGCCGGTGCTGCCGGTACGCCTGTCCAGTTCCGTCAAGATGAAAGAATCACACCAGAGTCGCCAACCGCTGATTCACATGGCTCCGAAACACACGCTCACACGCCAGTATGAGGACCTATACCGTGTGCTGCATGGGGAGTCTGTTGAGCTGGAGCCATTGGCAGACTGAGAGGAATCCCATGAGTGAAAAAGCACGCCACCTGGATCAGGTGACCGACGGTTTGCTGCAGATTGAAATTGAACTTCGGCAACTGGGTGTCTGGCAGACAGAAAGCCTGCCACCGGAGGCGTTCCAGAGTACCCAGCCGTTCTGCCTGGATACCATGGACTTCACCCAGTGGCTGCAGTTCGTGTTTCTTGAAAAAATGAAGGCGCTGGTGGAAGCCGGTCACGCGCTGCCAGAGGTATCTGGTATTGCGCCCATGGCAGAAGAGCATTTCCGTGGGCGTGAGCAGTCCGGCCGTGAACTGATCTCAGCGCTTGAGGAGATGGATCGGCTGTTGTCCTCTGGCGGCCGCTGATTATTCCGGGACTGGATTACTCCAGGCGCATGGACAAATCGATGGCTCGTACGTCTTTGGTCAGTGCGCCAATAGAGATGTAATCCACGCCGGTTTCGGCAACGGGCACCAGCGTGTGCGCGTTGATGCCACCGGAAGCTTCAAGGCGGGCTTTTCCGGCATTCCGCTTTACCGCTTCAGCCATGTCGGCAAGCGAGAACTCGTCCAGCATGATGATGTCGGCCCCGGCCTCAAGAGCCTGGTCCAGTTCGGCGAGCGATTCGGTTTCCACTTCCACGGGTTTGCCTGGTGCAATGCGGTGCGCTTCGGCGACCGCATTGGCAATGGAGCCGCAGGCGGCAATGTGGTTTTCCTTGATCAGGAAGGCGTCCCAGAGCCCCAGCCGGTGATTGTCGCAGTCACCGCAAGTCACCGCGTATTTCTGGGCCAGTCGCAGCCCTGGCAGGGTTTTCCTGGTGTCCAGAAGGCGGACGTTGGTATGGGACACCCGGCGAGCGTAATGGGCACAGGCCGTTGCCACGCCAGACAGGGTCTGCAACCAGTTAAGAGCAGCTCGTTCAGCGGTCAGAAGCGAGCGGGCCGGGCCTTGCATGCGGAAAATCACGGCGTTGGCGGGTACGTCGTCGCCATCGTGAAACTGCCACTGAAGTGTCACTGAGGGATCCACCTGGCGAAAAACCTCCTCCACCCAGGCGCTTCCAGCCAGGCGGGCGTCTTCCCGGGTGATTACCCTTGCGGTTGCCAGTTTTTCGGCAGGAATCAGCTGGGCAGTGATGTCGCCATCGCCAATATCTTCCCGCAGACTCTGGGCAACGGATTCGATACGGGCCTGGCGCAGCAGTTCGGCAGAAATCATTGGGACGTCCGGAGGTTGATGGTGGCTTGGAAAAGTGTGGAGGGCAATTCTACTGCCAGCGCTATCGATTCGCCAAATGGAGGTGTGAGGGGTCTGAAGTGTGATGCAGTTCCTGCTGACACAAAAGGTGACAAATTCTGACACAAGGTGACGACACTCGCCCGTATGATGTAATCCTATAAAGGTTTAAGTACCATCAGCTGTTCGATTCCGGAGCATCCACATGGCGCACGATAACAAGGTAGTCCGCTTGGCCGGTCAGAAGCCGGTGAGCCGGTTCTCGTTACCGGTAGAGCTGGTGCGACTGCGTGACACATCGGGTCAGTCACTCAAGGCGGTACTTGCCAGTTTTTTCGAACAGGCTGACGACAGTTTGTTTGCCCTCGCAGACCGGGCCGGCTCCAACCAGGACCAGACTGCTTACTTCGACGCCATGCGGGAGCTGCGACTGCGCCGGAAGGCAATGACAGTGTCAGTCCTGCAATACGTCAGCCAGGCCTTCAACGAGCTGGGTAAGTTCAAACCTGCCCGCTCCGGTGGTTCACTGGAAGAAGTGGACCAGGACTCCCTCAGCCTGGTGGATCACTCTGATCTTGAACAGCAGGTAGCGATAGATAACCTGACCAATCGCCTGCGGAATCGATACCAGGAGCCGGTAAGGATGTTGGCGGCCCGGATTCGCCATCTTGTTCCACAGTTGGATCTCTCTGACGATCAAATGCCTCTCAGCCCGGAAGTCATTTGTGGCGCTATTTCGGATGCTTGCACCGATCTGGATATTGATATCCGTGCCAAGCTTGTGGTTTTGAAGCTGTTTGAGCGCCTGCTGGTGGACAAGCTCAGTGATTTCTACCAGGAATGCAACAAAACCCTGATCGCCGCCGGCGTGCTGCCTGACATGAAGCGGGCTCCGGTGGGTGGTGCTCAGGTAGCGCCGGGTCGCAGTGCGCCAAAGGCAGGCGGTTCGCCAGCGCCCGCCCAGGAAGCCCCGGCTGCCGAAGGTACTGCCAATGGCCATGGACCGTCGCCTACTTTCAGTGAGCTGAGTGCGCTGTTGCACCAGGGAGAGACCAGTAGTGCCGGTATGGCACAAACCGGCGCTGTTCTGGATACCGATCGTCTGATGGCGCGCCTGAACGAACTGCAGGGCGCAGCGCCGCAGGGTGAAGGCGACAATGTGGTGCCTTTGCGCCAGCAGTTACAGCCGCTGTTGCAGGGTCCGGAAGGGAAGCGATTCTCAGTAGGGCAGGTCGACAGTGATGTGATCAACCTGGTCTCAATGCTGTTTGATTTCATTCTCGAAGATCGGCAGTTGCATCCGGTTATGAAGGCGCTGATCGGGCGGCTACAGATTCCGGTGCTCAAGGTCGCACTCAGCGACAAGAACTTTTTCAATCGTGGTGGCCATCCGGTTCGCAAGCTCCTCAACGAACTTGCCCTTGCCGCCATTGGCTGGAGCGAGAAACGTGCCGGAATGCGTGATCCGCTTCGGGAAAAAATTGAGGAAGTGGTGGGTCGGGTGCTCACCGAATACACCGATCAGGTAGGGCTGTTCGAGGAATTGCTGAAGGACTTTGGTCACTTCATGGATCTGGATCGCCGGCGTCGCGAGCTGGTTGAGCAGCGCCTTCGGGATGCCGAAGAAGGACGCGCCAGGCAGGAACGTGCCAGTCAGGCTGCTACCGATGTTATCCGTGAGCACACGGCAGGCCGGGACATTCCCGATCCGGTTTTACAGGTGCTGAACGAGCCCTGGACCCGCTACCTGCAGTGGGTGGTGTTGCGCGAGGGTGAAGAAAGCGAGCGTTGGCTGCAGGCAAAGGCCATCAGCGAGCGGCTGGTGTGGAGTGTTGACCCGCGACCGGTGTCTTCTGATACCCGGGCGGAACTGTTGCGAATGATTCCAGAGGTGGTGGAAGAGCTCCGCAAGGCGCTTCAGGAGATCTCCTGGGATCCGTTTGCAACCGATGCGGCCATCCGGGACCTGGAGCTTGCCCATGTCGATGTTTTCCAGAAACTGGTGACCGCGCCGGTTGTTGAAGACAAGGCACCCACGATTGAGAATTTTGAGGTACCTGAAGCTCCGGCAGAGCCGGCGGAAACTCCCGAGCAATCGGAACCTGCGCCGGAGGTGATTGACGAGGTGACTGAACCTGCGTCAGTCAAGCCTGCTGAGATCTCAGCCGGCGTTGAGACGGCAGCCGTCGCCGAGGAATTCGCGGAGATCCAATCACCAGTAGCGTCGGCGGAATGGCTGGCGAAGGCGGACGGCCTGAGAGTTGGATCCTGGGTTGAGATGGCCAGAGACGAGACCAGGGTCCGTTGCAAGCTGGCGGCCTTCATCAAGGCCACCGGCAAGTACATCTTTGTTAACCGCAGTGGTGCGAAGGTGGCGGAATATCATCGGGATGACCTGGCGATTGCTCTGCAGGAGCAGGCGATCACCATGCTGGATGACGGCCTGATCTTTGATCGGGCGCTGGAGTCCATCATCGACAACCTGCGTCATAACCGAAAAGACTGATCTCCGGTACTGAGTGCCCGCGCAGGGCACCGGCGACGTCGTGGCATCCATGGGCGCTTTGTGATTCAATCATCTGCATGAGTCCCCTGCGCCGATGGAAACACGTTGTCTAGTATCCAGAACGATCATCACCCACACTCCCTGAAAGATGCGGCAGCACTTTTGCGTTCCAGTGGCCGGTTCCCCGGCGTGCGCTGGTGTCCGTCGCCCAATTTTGGTCCCCGCCCGGACGGTTCCTCTATCTCACTGCTGGTGGTTCACAACATCAGCCTGCCGCCGGAACAGTTTGGCGGCCCGCACATCGAGAATTTTTTCTGTAACTGTCTGGATACTGCTGTCCACCCCTATTTTGAAACGATCGCAGAGCTGAAGGTGTCTGCACACGCGTTGATTCGCCGGGATGGTTCCGTTATTCAGTTTGTCAGCTGTCTGGACAGGGCATGGCATGCTGGCCGTTCCAGTTTTCAGGGTAAGGAGGAGTGCAACGACTACTCCATTGGTATCGAGCTCGAAGGTGCGGATGACGTTCCCTATACCGATGATCAGTACCGTGCGCTGGCGCGTCTGGCGCTCCTGGCAATGACAGCCTGGCCGGAAATCACGCCGGGTCGCATTGCCGGCCACAGTGATATTGCTCCGGGCCGAAAAACCGATCCAGGGCCCGCGTTTGAGTGGTCTCGCTTCCGGGCACTGCTGTCGAACGAGGAGATGGCCTGATGTCGTTGGTTGTTTTTCTGATTGCGTACGTGATTCGCCGCAGGCTGGACCGCGCCGACCACCTGGCCAGCGATGAGATCTGGCGTCGCTGGTTTCATCGTTGGGGCCGGGTAGAAGCGGGTCAGGAGCGGTCAGTCTGGAGAGGGGCGCTGCTGGTTGTGTTACCTTCTCTGGCGCTCGCTGGCGCGTGGGCGCTGTCCAGTGAGGCGGGCTACCGCTATGCCCTGTATCCGCTTGAACTGGTGCTGATGGTGGTACTGATGGGAGCGCCGGGCTGGCGCAAGGTGCTGCGAGCCTATTCCGATGCCTGGCGGCGCGGAGATATGCAGGCTGCCTGGCACCATGTTCAAGAGCGCCTGCCCGCCTCCGAAAGAGGAGCGGCGCTATCGCCAGAAGCCATGCACCTGTCGGTGTCGCGGGCGCTGATGGTCTCGGTTTTCGAGCGTTTCTTCCTGGTGGTTTTCTGGTACGCCGTCGGCGGCATAGCGCTGGCTTTTCTGGCTCGCGGGCTTGTAGCTCTGGCGGGCCAATGGCCGCAGGCGGCCGCGCGGGAACGCTATCAGCGGGCGGCCCGGCTTATCGGCTGGATTCCTTCCCGCTTGCTGTCATGCACATTCGGACTCGCCGGTGACCTGGCCGGCTGGTCCCGGGAAATACGCAAGGTATTCCCGGGATTCGGGAAAAAGACCGCGGATGTGCTCATGATTTCCGCCAACGGGTCGTTAACTGGTTATGCACTTGATCCTGCGCGCTTTTCGGAGTTGCACCCGGAAGAGTGGCCCGATTTTGGCGGACGGAGCCTCAGCGCCATAAGGGACCTCCTCAACCGGAGCATGCTGGTGTGGATATGTGCGTTTGCATTGCTGGTGATCGCAGGCATGGCCTAGCCGGAAAGCAAAAACGGATTACAGAATAACACTAAATAGTGATTAAGTTTTTCCGGCAACGGGCGATAATCAAACAAAAGAATAAAGATTCAGTTGTTAGAAGCAGCGAGGGCTCTGTGAACTATATAATCAATCCGGCTGTAGCACTGATGAATCGGCTGCCCATGGTTTACAAATTCAGCCTCATCAGCATTCTCTTTCTTGGCCCTATCATCGTGCTTTGCTGGTTGGTGATTTCCGGGCTCAACCAGTCGGTTCAGACCATGACCCGCGGCATTGAAGGTCTTGCAGAACTCCAGAAGGTGGAACGCCTGCTGGTGGCGTCGATGGATTACCGTGACTATCAGGCCCCTGGCATTCTGAAAGACGAACAACCCCTGCTCGAAAAAGCCAACGAAGCGGCCAGTCGTATGGACGCCCTGTTGGCAGATCTCGCCGAACCACAGCGTTCTTTTGACACCTCCGGCTCCTGGCAGGAGCAGATTCTGGCTGTAAGGGAAGAATGGGAGACGCTCAAAGCCAACGATAACTATCAGGGCAACATTGACCCCCAGTTCAAGTACTACCAGGAATTTGTGCAGAAGGTGATGGCCTTGCTGCCGGCGACCATTGAAATCAGCGGGTTGGGGCAGGATGCGTCCCGGGAAAACCTGCTGCTGTTAGGGCTGGTGCGTTCTGCGTTGCCTGAGTCTCGCACTGTTGTTGGCGGCGCCCGTTCATACGGTATTTTTGCGCTGGTGGAAGGTCAGGTGGGCTATGCACTCAGCGAAACCCTGAATGAAATCTACGATCAGTTGACCAACCGCAGTTCGCTGCTTTCGCCGGCCCTTTCCGTTGCTGTGGAGGCGTCGCCCCAGCTGGCAGAGAGTGCGAGCGGTGCGTTGACCCGCACGGAAGAGAGCCTGATGACAGTGCGTGATGAGCTGGACCTGAATGTCATTACGCCTATGCGCCTGGAGCTGCCCTGGCAGGAATTCGACGAGACCGTATCGGCGCAGATGGGATATTACGATACCCTCAGCGATCGTATCTTCGATGTGGTTGCCGGTAATCTTGAGGATCGCCTGGCTCGCCAGACCGGGCAGCGCACCCTGATTCTGGTGGCGCTGATTGCTGTGATGCTGGTGGTGGTCTACCTCTATGTGGGCTTCTTTATGTCTGTGCGGATTGCCATCAACCGGTTCAGCGAAGCTGCAAGAAATGTGGCCGCCGGCGATATGACCACCCATATCCGGTTGAACAACCGGGACGAACTGGGGGAGCTCACCTCTGAGTTCAACAACATGACCGATCGTATTGCTGAGCTTGTCCGGTCGGTGGGCTCTACAACAGCAGATGTTGATCAGCAGGCGGTCCGGGTGAATGACACCGCATCGGCTAACAGTCAGGCCGTGGCCCGACAGATGGAAGAGACCGGTCAGATCAACGAGGCCATGGGCCAGATGGTGGAAGCGGTCAATGAAGTTACCGAGAGTGCGCACCGGGTGGCGGATAGTGCGGGGAATGCCGAGAAAGATACCGAGAAGGGTCGGGAAGTGGTGGCCGATACGGTGGCGACCATTAACCGGCTGGCTACGGAGATTGCAGGCGCCGTTGATGTCATCAACCGGGTGAGTGCGGACAGTGACAATATCAGTCAGGTTCTGGTTGAGATTAAAGCAATTGCCGAGCAGACCAACCTGCTGGCGCTGAACGCGGCCATCGAGGCAGCGAGGGCGGGAGAACAGGGGCGTGGCTTTGCGGTGGTGGCGGATGAGGTTCGCTCATTGTCCCAGCGTACCCACAAGTCCACTGAGGAAATTGAAGGCATGATTTCCCGGCTTCAGGGTGGTGTAAAAGAGGCGGTATCTGCCATGACCTCAAGTCACGATGCCACGGAGAAGACGGTACAGAAGTCTGGTGAAGTGACCGAAGCGCTGGATCGGATCGCCTCGGGCATTTCCGAAATCGTGGATATGAGCCACCAGATTGCCCAGGCGGCGGAGGAACAGTCGGCCGTGGCCAGGAACGTGAATGCCAACGTGGAGCGCATTGGCGAATTTGGCCAGAGCACTGCCTCCAACGCCGAAGAGACTCTGGCTTCGTCCAGACAGATGTCGGAGCTTACCGCGTCGCTTCAGCGCCTGGTGGAAGCATTCAAGGTGTAATCTGCGGTTGTTGTTGTGAAAAATCCGGCCTCAGAGGCCGGGTTTTTTTTGCTCCCAGAGAATCTCCTGGCTGCCATCCCGGCGAGCCAGCACTCGGGCGATGACAAACAGCAGATCGGATAACCGGTTCAGGTAGTGACGCGAGGCAGTATTGATGGAGTCCTCGTGGCCAAGGGCCACCACCACGCGCTCGGCCCGGCGACAGACCGCCCGTGCCAGATGACATTGTGCTGCGGCAGGGCAGCCCCCAGGCAGGATGAAGTTTTTTAGCGGCGGCAGGTCGGTGTTGTACTCGTCCAGAGTCTGCTCCAGCCACTCAATGTGATTGTCGCTGATCACCTTGCTGCCCGGGATGGCAAATTCGCCGCCCAGATCAAACAGGTGATGCTGAATGCGCCGGAAGATATCGATCAGACGGTCACCAGAGGGAAGCGTCTCAATCAAAACGCCGATATGGCAATTCAGCTCATCTGCCATACCCATGGCTTCCACTCGCTGGGCATTTTTGGCGATACGGTTGCCATCGGCCAGGCCGGTAGAACCGTCGTCTCCGGTTCGGGTGTAGATCTTCGACAGGCGATTGCCCATGGTCTTGCTCCCTCTGGTAAAAGTCAGTTCAGTTGTTGTACCTGTTCGGCGAGCATTTGGTTCACCTGTACCGGTATGCCATGTTGATGGCCGAGCCGCGCCAGGTAACCGTTAATGAAGTCGATTTCCGTGGTTCTGCCTGCCTTTACATCAGCCCGCATGGAAGACGTGTTGGCGGCGGTTTTGCGGGCGACAGCCTCAATAGTCTCGCGCAGGTCTTCCGGGGCTTGTTGCGGTTGTCCGGCAGCAGGGAGCAGGCGGCTGATCTCCTCGCACAAGGGGGCAATCCATTGCAGGTAAAACGGTTGTGTCAGGATCTCTCCGTTGGGGCAATCCAGAATGGCCGTAAAGGCGTTTATGCCGGCGTTGATCACCAGTTTTTGCCAGAGCCTTGCCAGTATGTCGTGTTCAGGGTGGACCATGAGGCCGCTGCTGGCGAGCTGTTGGGCAACCCATTCGACCGATGGGTCCCCCGCCGGGTTCAGGGCACCGACCCAGGTTGTGCCGCGGCCAGCGTGAACGGTCAGCCCGGGGGCGGGCCGGTTTGCGCCTTCGGTCGTGGATGCGGCCAGTACCGGCCGGTCCGGCCATGTTTCGGTGACCTGCTGCTGGCTCCCAAGCCCGTTTTGGAACAACACAATGGGAGTCTGTTTGGCAATGGAGGGCAGGGCCGCCTTGAGGGCTTCGAGAGTGTTGCCGGCTTTGGTCGTCACCAGGAGTAGATCAGGAGATTGGCCGGGTTGTAGCCAGGGAATAATGGTACTGCCTGATTCGCCGTCAATGGGCTGAAAGCGATAACAGACGGGGGCAGGGGCCTGCCCCGGACGGGGCACAAACGCTACCTGCCCGGCAGGTAGCGTTGCCGCCCAGAGCCGGCCCAGGGAGCCGGCACCGAGGATGGCGATCATGGCCTTACATGGCCTCGATTTCTGCCCGTTGCGCACTGAGCCGCTGCAGGCTGCCCTGGGCATCCTTCAGCTTCTCTTTTTCCTTCTCTACGACTTCGGCTGGTGCCTTGGCGGTGAACTTCTCGTTGTTCAGCTTGCCTTCCAGGCGACCGATTTCCTTGTTCAGGCGTTCCAGCTCCTTGTCCAGGCGCTTGAGTTCGGCGTCCTTGTCGATCAGGCCGGCCATGGGCACCAGCACTTCCATTTCGCCTACCAGTTGGGTGGCGCTCATGGGAGCTTTGTCGCCCTCGAACCATTCCAGCTTCTCAAGTTTGGCCAGGGAAATGAGGAATTGGCGGTTGTCGTTCAGGCGGCGCTGATCGTCGGCGTTGCCGCCTTTCAGAAGTACCGGTACCTGCTTACCCGGGGAGATGTTCATCTCGCCGCGGATATTACGCACCGCTACAATCACGCCTTTCAGCCACTCGATATCGGCGGCCACGGCGGCATCCTGCTTGCTGGCATCCGGCTGCGGGTAGGGCTGCAGCATGATGCTGTCGCCCTGCTTGCCGGCCAGCGGTGCAATGCGTTGCCAGATTTCTTCGGTAATGAACGGCATGATCGGATGCGCCAGGCGGAGTACGGCTTCGAGTACGCGTACCAGGGTACGACGGGTGCCCCGTTTGGCCTCGGCACTGGCGCTGTCATCGCTCAGGGCTGGTTTGGACAGTTCCAGGTACCAGTCGCAGTATTCGTTCCAGATAAACTCGTACAGGGCGTAGGCGGCCAGGTCAAAGCGGTACTGGTCCAGGTGACGGATCACCTCCTGCTCGCAGTGCTGCAGTTCGCTGATGATCCAGCGGTCTGCCAGTGACAGTTCCACCGGCTCATTGTTCACGCCGCAGTCTTCGCCTTCCGTGTTCATCAGCACATAGCGGGCGGCATTCCACAGCTTGTTGCAAAAGTTACGGTAGCCTTCCAGGCGCTTCATATCCCAGTTGATGTCACGGCCGGTGGTCGCCATGGCGGCGAGGGTGAAACGCAGGGCGTCAGTACCATGGGCGGCGATGCCTTCCGGAAATTCCTTCTCGGTGCGCTTGCCGATTTTCTCGGCCAGCTTGGGCTGCATCAGGTTGCCGGTGCGTTTTTCCAGCAGGTCCGGCAGGCTGATGCCGTCGATCATATCCAGCGGGTCGATCACGTTACCCTTGGACTTGGACATCTTGTCGCCGTGCTCGTCCCGGATCAGACCGGTGACATACACGGTATGGAAGGGTACCTGTGGGGTGCCGTCTTCGTTTTTCATGAAGTGCATGGTCATCATGATCATCCGGGCAACCCAGAAGAAGATGATATCGAAACCGGTCACCAGCACGTCGGTGGGGTGGAAGGTCTTCAGCCGTTCGGTGATTTCCGGCCAGCCCAGAGTGCCGAAGGTCCACAGGGCGGAGCTGAACCAGGTGTCCAGTACATCGTCGTCCTGCTTGAGTTCCAGTGTGTCCGGGAGCTGATGTTTGCTGCGAACCTCAGCCTCGCTCCGGCCCACATAGATATTGCCTTCAGCGTCGTACCAGGCAGGAATCCGGTGCCCCCACCAGAGCTGGCGGGAGATGCACCAGTCCTGAATGTCGCGCATCCAGGCGAAGTACATGTTCTCGTACTGTTTGGGTACGAACTGGATGCGACCGTCTTCTACCGCTTCAATAGCCGGCTTGGCCAGGGTCTTGGCGTCTGCAAACCACTGATCCGTCAGCATCGGCTCGATGATCAGCCCGGAGCGATCACCGCGGGGTACGCTCAGCACGTGGTCTTCGATTTTCTCGACCAGGCCTGCCAGTTCCATGTCGGCAACAATCTGCTTGCGGGCTGCTTCCCGGCTCAGGCCGGCATAGGCGGCCGGGAGGGCGCTGTTAATCTCGGAATTTTCGGTGCCGTCCGCATTGAAGACTTCGGCGATTTCACGAATGTTGGCGTCCTGCGTCATGACGTTGATCATGGGCAGGTTGTTGCGTTTGCCTACGGCGTAATCGTTGAAGTCGTGAGCGGGGGTGATCTTCACGCAGCCGGAACCTTTTTCCGGATCGGCGTGGTGGTCGGCCACGATGGGAATGCGGCGGTTAACCAGCGGCAGCAGAACGTGCTGGCCAATCAGATGCTGGTAGCGCTCATCGTCCGGGTGGACGGCTACGGCGGTGTCACCCAGCATGGTTTCCGGGCGGGTGGTGGCGACGATGACGTAGTCTTTGCCGTCCTGGGTTTTCTGGCCGTCGGCCAGCGGGTAGCGCAGGTGCCAGAAATAGCCCTTTTCTTCCTTGTTTTCGACTTCCAGATCAGAGATAGCGGTGTGCAGCTTCGGGTCCCAGTTCACCAGCCGTTTGCCGCGGTACACCAGGCCTTCATCGTACAGGCGGATAAAGACTTCCTGTACGGCTTTGTAGAAGCCATCGTCCATGGTGAAGCGTTCGTTGCTCCAGTCCACGGAGTTGCCCAGGCGACGCATCTGGCGGGTGATGGTACCGCCGGAGTGTTCTTTCCAGTCCCAGATGCGCTTGATGAATTCTTCCCGGCCGAGATCGTGGCGGGTTTTGTCTTCTTCTGCAGCCAGTTTGCGTTCGACGACCATCTGGGTGGCGATGCCGGCATGATCGGTGCCGACGGTCCACAGTGCGTTACGGCCCTGCATGCGCTTGAAGCGGGTGAGGGTGTCCATGATGGTGTGCTGGAAGGCATGGCCCATGTGCAGGCTGCCGGTCACGTTGGGTGGCGGGATGGCGATGCTGTAGGAGTCGCCTTCGCCGCTGGGGCGGAAATAGCCTTTGGATTCCCAGTTTTCGTACCACTGGCGCTCGATGTTTTCTGGCTGGTAGGTTTTTTCCATGGGATTATGCAGTGACCGTTTTGGTTGATTCACATAGGGAAATTCTGAATCGGACGATTATACATGGTCGTCTTGATCGCGGCGAACCCGGCTAGCGTTTCCGCATATCATGCACCCGAGCTTCAATGCCCAGTGACCGCAACTGCTTGTAATGCCCCCGCGCCTGGTTCAATACCGCCGGATCATTATGGGCAACCAGTGCCAGGCGGCGGTATTGGTCAGCGTCTTCAGGCAGCGCTGAGGACAATACGATGACGGTGTCCCAGTCCACCGCGGCTGGCGGGTAGAGCAAAATGCCGACGGGGTCGGAGCAAGGTGTGGTTGCTGCTTTGGCGATGCTGTGAGGGATGAAGGCTTCGGGGGTGAAGTTCCACAACAGGTCGTCGAGTTCCAAGGCCTGTTCTTCGGTGTCACAAAGAACGCACACACGGTCGCCCTGCTGCCAAGCTTTGTCCACGAGTTTGGCAGCGTGGAGGTTGCGGGCGGCGTGGGTGTTCTGGGCGAGGATGTGGAACCAGTAGCGCTGGTTTCTGTCGTCCTGGCCGGAGGGGCCGGCAGCTGGGCTGCCGGGCTCCGGTGGGTTTGGCTGGTTACCCTGCATGGGTCATCAGGTAGTCGACCAGCAGGGGGACCGGGCGGCCGGTGGCGCCCTTGGCTTTGCCGGAGTTCCAGGCGGTGCCCGCGATGTCCAGGTGGGCCCAGCGGTAGTCCTTGGCGAAGCGGCTCAGGAAGCAGGCGGCGGTGATGGTGCCCGCGGGGCGGCCGCCAATGTTGGCCATGTCCGCGAAGTTGCTGTCGAGCTGGCTCTGGTATTCGTCCCACAGAGGCAGGCGCCAGGCGCGGTCGCCGGTGCGTTCGCCGGCGGCGAGCAGTTCGTTGGCCAGTTCGTCGTTGTTGGACAACAGCCCGGTGGCATGATTGCCCAGGGCGATAATGCAGGCGCCGGTGAGGGTGGCCATGTCGACCACGGCTGCCGGGTCAAATTTCTTCACGTAGGTGAGGGCGTCGCACAGTACCAGGCGGCCTTCAGCGTCCGTGTTGAGGATTTCGACGGTCATGCCGCTCAGGGTTTTGACGATATCGCCGGGGCGGGAGGCACCGCCGTCGGGCATGTTTTCAGCGGCAGCGATCACGGCAACCACGTTGATCTTGGGTTTGGTTTCAGCCAGGACTTTCATGGTGCCGAATACGCTGGCAGAACCGCCCATATCGTATTTCATTTCGTCCATGCCTTCGCCAGGCTTGAGGCTGATGCCGCCGGTATCGAAGGTGATGCCTTTCCCCACCAGTACGTAGGGTTTGTCTTTGGCCTTGCCGCCACGGTATTCCATCACGATCAGGCGCGGAGGCTGCTTGGAACCTTTGCCTACGGCCAGGATGGTGTTCATGCCCAGTTTTTCCATCTGCTTCTCGTCCAGAACTTCGGTCTGGATGGAGTCGTAGTCTTTGGCCATGGCCTTGGCCTGTTCGGCAAGCCAGACCGGGTGGCAGATGTTGGGTGGGGTGTTGCCCAGGTCTTTGGTGTAGTTCATGCCGCGGCCGGTGGCCAGGCCAAGGTTGAAAGCATCTTTCAGGGACTTGCCGGCGCCGGATGCCTGTACCACAACTTTTTTCAGTTTGCGGGCGGCAGGCTTATCGCTTTTGAATTCGGTGAAGGTGTAGAGCTGGTCTTCCAGAATCCGGCCAATCAGGTTTAGCCGGGCTTCTTCAGAGCTGACCGCAGCTTCGCCCTGAACCGCAGTATCGGTCAGGCTGATCAGTGCACTTTTGGAGGGGCCATCTTTCAATGCGCCGGTCATGGCAATCAGGCTCTTGCGGTAGGCTGTGGCTGTGCGGTCTGCATCTTTGCCGGTGCCAATTACCACAACGCGCTGCCAGGGCTGATCCACCAGGGGCAGGGTATTCACGGAGGCGTTCTTGCCGGTCAGGTCGCCGGCTTTCTCGAGTTGCTTGATCAGTCCGCCCAGCGCGTCGTCTGCCGCTTTGGTGGATTCTGGCCACTCGCCTTTCTCAGGCAGGCCGATAACCAGGCAGTCGGCTTTGGTGGCTGTGATGGCTTTGCTGCTCAGGCTGAAATTCATGGCAACTCCGTTGTCAGATTGTGCTTTATTCAATTGAATTGAATGTTGATGGCAATGCTCATAAGGATTGGGGCAAAGCCTTTATTAATCAAGCCGGGTGCCCGCTTCGTTACGATGGTTTTATCGTGTAGGCCCCGTACTGTCATTCGTCGGCGAGGTTACATAGAATACGCGCTGTTCTCCTTAACCTCCATCTCCAATGACGGCGCCGCCAGAGAGACTGATTTGAGTATTATCTTCCGTTACCTCATTCGCCAGATCATGGTCAGTATGCTTGCGGTGTCTGGCATTCTGTTGCTGGTGTTTATGAGTGGGCGTTTTATCAAGTATCTGGCCGATGCTGCTGAGGGCGAGATTGCGGCCGGCGTCCTGTTTGCGATTATGGGGTATCGTTTCCCCGGGTTTCTGGAATTAATTCTGCCTCTGGGCCTGTTTATCGGAATTCTGCTGGCCTATGGGCGGATGTACCTCGAAAGCGAGATGACGGTGTTGTTCGCCTGCGGTGTGAGTGAAAAGCAGTTGCTGGCGAAAACGTTGCTTGGAGCGCTGCCGGTCATGCTGGTGGTGGGGGCCATGAGTCTTTACATCTCTCCCTGGGGCATGAAACAGGTGGAGCACATCTTTAACGAGCAACGAAAGGCCACCGAGTTTGAAATGCTGGCCCCGGGGCGGTTTCAGGACTTTACCTCCGGCGATCGGGTTACTTACACCGAGGCCCTGAGCGACGACAAGCGCCAGTTGCAGGGGGTGTTTATTGCCGAGTACGACAAGGATGGTAAGGGTGTCACTCTGATCACTGCGGAGTCTGGTTCCCAGTTTATTGATGAGGAAACCGGCAGCCGGTTTCTGGTGCTGGAGGATGGTGGTCGTTTTCAGGGCACTCCCGGCAGGCTTGATTACAATGTCACTGAATTTGAAGCCTACGGTTTGAAGATTGTCAGCGGCCAGGAGGGCAGTAAGGAGCTGGAGGAAGGCCTGAGCACTCTGGCACTGTGGCATTCAGATAATCCGGAAGATCGTGCTCTGCTGCATTGGCGAATATCGCTACCGCTGATTGTGCCGATCGTTACCTTGCTGGCCGTTCGGCTCAGTCGGGTGAATCCCCGCCAGGGGCGTTTTTTCCATTTATTGCCGGCAATGCTGGTTTACATCACCTATCTGGGTTTACTGATTGTGGCCCGGGATGCGCTGGCGGATGAAAAGGTGCCTGAGTGGGTGGGTATGCTCTGGGTGCATGCGCTGTTCCTGGCGCTCGGCCTGTGGCTGCAGTTTGGCCCCGGGTGGCTGAACCGTCGTCGTCTTGAGAGGGAGGGGCGCCAGCGTGCATAAGATCGATGGTTATGTCATGCGTACCGTTGGCGGCGCCATGTTCCTGGTTATGGTTGTGGTGTTGTCGCTGGATGTGATCTTTGCGTTCATTGCTGAACTGGAAGATACGCGCAACGAATATCAAACCCTGCAGGCGTTGTGGTATGTGGCGCTGACCTTGCCCCGGCGAATCTACGATTACCTGCCTCTTGGTGCCTTCATGGGGTGCCTTGTCGGCCTCGGCTCCATGGCCAGTTCCTCGGAGCTGACGGTGATCCGGGCAGCCGGCGTGTCGCTCAAACGCATTGTCTGGTCCGCCATGAAGCCGGCATTGATCGTGGTTCTGCTCGGCGTGGCGATAGGTGAGTATGTCGCGCCGATCACCGAACGCATTGCCCAGAGTGACAAGGCGGTGGCGTTAGGTGCGGGGAGCAGGATGGCTTCCGCCGAAGGGGTGTGGCATCGCGAAGGCAATACCTTCATGCACCTGAATGCGGTTCAGCCAAACGGTGTGTTGCATGGGGTTTCGATGTTCCGGTTTGACGATGCCCGGCAACTGCAGGTTGCCAGCTTCGCCGAGCGTGCCATCTACCAGGGCGACTACTGGTTGCTGGAGAACGTGACTTCCACCCGTATTGAACCGGAGCGGACCGTGCGTGATGTGAGTGCGTCACTGCGTTGGGAGACCGGCCTGTCGCCGAGCGTGCTGAGTGTACTGATTGTGAAGCCGGAGAATCTGTCGATGACGGGCCTGTATACCTACGCGGCCTATCTCGGAGAGCAGGGGCTGAGTGCGGCACAATACTGGCTCGCGTTCTGGAAAAAGGCACTGATGCCCCTGGCCACGGCGGTGATGGTGTTGGTCGCCATCTCCTTTGTGTTCGGGCCACTGCGGTCTGTGACCATGGGGTTCCGGGTATTTACCGGTCTGCTGGTGGGATTGCTGTTCAAGTATATGCAGGATCTGCTGGGGCCGATGAGTATGGTTTATGGCTTTAATCCGCTGATCGCGGTGCTGGCTCCGATTGTTGTTAACGGTATTGTCGGAGCCGTCCTGATGCGTCGGGCAGGGTAGTGCCGGACCTATTTTTTCTCGGGCCTGGCCACCTGAACAACCACGCTGTTGGAGGTGCGGTCGGTCAGCGACAACCCATTGATGGGATAGAACAGCGCGATGATGGCCGGGATGCTGAGCAACAACGTCAGCGCGCCCAGGTAGTAGGCGCCGAGAATGCTCAGGAAAACGATGATCGCAGCGGTAACATAGCGAATCAGGGCCTGGGTCCAGCTCACGGAGGTGCCATCAAGATTCTCGATGCGAACGCGCCATACCTGCATGCCGAGGGTCTGGCCGATGCGGGTCCAGAAGTAGGCGAAAAACAGATACAGCACCAGAAACAGAACGAAGGTCAGCCCCGGGTCTCCTGAGAGTTCACCGGCTTCGGCCATTTGTTCATAGCGATCCCAACCCGTAATCCATCCAGCAATCATGGTGTATACCCAACTGGCGACAAGCAGCACGGCGATACTGATCAGTCCATCGTAAATAATGGCCAGGGCGCGTTTCAGGCCGGTCGCCGGTGGCAGAAGTTCATCGGCTTCATGAAAGCGTCGGGGCATGGCGTCTCCTGTGAGTTTTCACGTTTTTCAAGTTCTCGGCGTGTGCTAGAGTAGCCGATTTGCACACGCATGTAAGTAATCGCATTTAACCTCAGACCCGGCGGTTCATTCGGCGGGTGTCTGGCAAGGTGTATCAGGTCGAAAGGTATCAAAGGTCTATGAAAACCGCAGAGTTGCGACAAGCATTCCTCGAATATTTCCAGCAGCAAGGGCATGCCATTGTGCCCAGCAGTTCACTGGTACCCCACGATGATCCCACTCTGCTGTTTACCAACGCGGGGATGAACCAGTTCAAGGATCTTTTCCTCGGCCGCGAGGAGCGCGACTATACACGAGCGACCAGCTCCCAGAAATGTGTGCGTGCCGGTGGCAAGCACAATGATCTGGAGAACGTGGGCTATACCGCGCGCCACCATACCTTCTTCGAGATGCTTGGCAACTTCAGCTTCGGCGATTACTTCAAGCGCGAGGCCATTAATTTTGCCTGGACTTTCCTGACTGGCGAACAGCACCTCAACCTGCCCCAGGAGAAGCTGTGGGTAACGGTTTACGCCGAAGACGACGAAGCCTTTGATATCTGGAACCAGGAAATCGGTGTGCCGGCGGAACGGATTGTGCGCATCGGCGACAACAAAGGCGCCCGCTACGCCTCCGATAACTTCTGGCAGATGGGTGATACAGGACCCTGTGGCCCGTGCACCGAGATTTTCTTCGATCACGGCCCGGATGTGGCAGGTGGGCCTCCCGGCAGCCCGGAAGAAGATGGCGACCGCTACATCGAAATCTGGAACGTGGTTTTCATGCAGTACAACCGCACTGCCGATGGCGAGATGCTGAACCTGCCCAAGCCCTCGGTGGACACCGGCATGGGGCTTGAGCGGATTGCTGCGGTTCTGCAGGGTGTTCACAGTAACTACGAAATCGACCTGTTCCAGGACCTGTTGAAGGCGGCATCCGACATCCTGGGTGGTGCGGCCACCACAGAAGCGTCTCTGCGCGTGGTGGCGGACCATATCCGTTCTTGCGCCTTCCTGATTGCCGACGGCGTGATGCCGTCCAACGAAGGTCGCGGCTTTGTTCTGCGCCGAATCATTCGTCGCGCAGCTCGCCACGGCAACAAGCTCGGTGCTACCCAGCCGTTTTTCTACAAGCTTACCGGCGCTCTGGTTGAACTGATGGGCGAGGCTTATCCGCAGCTGGTGAGTAGTCGCAAGCAGATCGAAAAGGTGTTGCTGCAGGAGGAAGAGCAGTTCGCCAAGACCCTGGACAAAGGCCTGCGCCTGCTGGAGCAGGACATTGCGGAGCTGAAGGGTACCGAGATTCCCGGTGAAACCGTGTTTACCCTTTACGATACCTATGGGTTCCCGGTCGATCTGACCAACGATATTGCCCGCGAGCGTGGCCTGACTCTGGATTACGAAGGCTACGAAAAAGCCATGGAGGCCCAGCGCGACCGGGCTCGTGCCGCCAGCAAGTTTGGTATCGACTACAATGCCGCCGGCATCACGATTGAGGGCAAGACCGAGTTTACCGGTTATGACCACGTCGACGGCCATGAACGTATCCGCACGGTGCTGGTCAACGGTGAGGAGCGTAACGCGGAAGCGGGTGATGAGTGTGTGGTGGTATTGGAGCGCACGCCGTTCTATGCGGAGTCTGGTGGTCAGGTGGGTGATACCGGCCTGCTGACCTGGAGCGGTGGCCGCTTCCAGGTAACCGACACCCGCAAAGAAGGGGATAACCATCTGCATGTGGGCACCCTGATTGAAGGTGAGCTGTTCCCCGGGCTGGAAGTGGATGCGCGGATTGATCATGCCCGTCGTGAGCGCACCAAGCGCAACCACTCGGCTACGCACCTGCTGCATGCGGCCCTGCGCAATATCCTGGGTGAACACGTTACCCAGAAGGGCTCGCTGGTCGACCCGGACAAACTGCGATTCGACTTCTCCCATTTCGAAGCCGTGACGCCGGAGCAGCTGAGAGAGATCGAGCGTACGGTTAACGAACAGATCCTGGAGAACACGCCGGTAGATATCGACATTACCGATATGGATACCGCCAAGGAAAAAGGAGCGATGGCTCTGTTCGGCGAGAAGTACGGCGATGTAGTACGGGTGCTCACCATGGGTACCGACAAATACTCTGTTGAGCTGTGTGGTGGTACTCACGTTGCCCGTACCGGCGATATCGGGTTGTTCCGCATTACCTCCGAAAGCGGCATTTCCTCTGGCGTTCGTCGTATTGAGGCTGTAACCGGGTTGGGTGCGCTGGAATGGGTTGATGAAACCGAGCGTACACTGCGCGAGACCGCACGTCTGGTGAAGGGCACCCGTGATTCTGTCGTCGACAAGGTCAAGCAGGTTCTGGACCGCAATCGCCAGCTTGAGAAGGATGTCGATGCCCTGAAAGCAAAACTGGCGAGTTCCGCGGGTACTGATCTGGCTGGTTCCGCGGTCGAAGTGGCAGGCCTGAAAGTGGTGGCCTCCGAGATGGAAGGCGCTGACCGCAAGGCCTTGATGGAAACTGCGGATCAGCTCAAGAACAAGCTGGGCGAGGGCGTTGTGGTGCTGGCCACTGTCGAAGACGGAAAGGTGGTGCTGGTGGCCGGTGTTACCAAGTCCGCCACCAACCGCATCAAGGCTGGCGTTTTAATGAAGCATCTGGCCTCGCTGGTAGATGGCAAAGGCGGCGGTCGCCCCGACATGGCCCAGGGTGGTGGTAATGATCCATCCCGTCTGGCCGAAGCCCTGGCTGGTGTACCGGCCTGGGTTGAGCAAAATATCGGGTAAACAACTGTTTTCTGATACGGGCGGAGGTTTATAATCCCGCCCGTTTGTTTTTAATGGCGGGGCGCCTAGCCCCGTTGTGACACCCCGTTTCGGAGTTTGGGAAACATGGCTCTGCTGGTTCAGAAATTTGGTGGTACGTCCGTCGGGACAACCGAGCGGATTGAAGCGGTAGCTGACAAGGTCTGTCGGTTCCGCAAAGAAGGGCACGATGTCGTGGTTGTGGTCTCGGCCATGAGCGGTGAAACCAACCGTTTGATTGCACTCGCCAACGATATTATGGATGAGCCTACCCCCCGTGAGATGGACGTTCTGGTTTCCACCGGCGAGCAGGTAACCATTGCCCTGTTGTCCATGGCTCTCCAGAAGCGGGGCTGCGATGCCCGGTCCTACACCGGTTCCCAGGTCAGGATTCTCACGGACAGCAGCCATACCAAGGCGCGTATCAAGCAGATTGATGAGCAGCGCATGCGGGAAGATCTGGATGCCGGTCGGGTGGTTGTGGTAGCCGGCTTCCAGGGCATTGATGACAACGGCAATATCACCACGCTCGGCCGTGGCGGTTCTGACACCACGGCGGTTGCCCTGGCGGCGGCACTGAAAGCCGATGAATGCCAGATCTATACTGATGTAGATGGTGTTTACACAACTGACCCCAGGGTAGTGGACAGTGCCCGCCGGTTGGAGCGCATTACATTTGAAGAAATGCTCGAGATGGCTAGTCTGGGTTCTAAGGTACTCCAGATTCGCTCAGTTGAGTTTGCAGGTAAATACAACGTTCCATTAAGGGTGTTGTCCAGCTTTCAGGAAGGCGAGGGCACCCTGATTACTTTTGAGGATGAGAACGCCATGGAACAACCGGTTGTTTCCGGCATTGCTTTCAATCGTGACGAAGCCAAGCTGACTATCTCTGGTGTACCCGATACACCGGGCAGCGCACTGCGGATTCTCAAGCCCGTCAGTGATGCTAATATCGAAGTAGATATGATCGTTCAGAACGTGGGCGAGGATAACAAGACTGCCTTTACGTTTACGGTGCATCGCAACGATTTCAAACGGGCCCAGGAAGTGTTGCGCGGTGTTACCGCCGAGCTGGGTGCCGGTGAAGTGGGTGGAGATACCAAGATCGCGAAGGTCAGCATTGTGGGCGTGGGTATGCGCTCCCATGCGGGCGTTGCAACCAAGATGTTTGAAGCGCTGTCCAATGAGGGCATCAATATTCAGATGATCTCCACGTCAGAAATCAAGATTTCGGTGGTGATTGATGAGAAGTATCTCGAGCTTGCCGTTCGCGCACTGCACAGTGCGTTCGAGCTGGATAAAGCCGGGGTGGAGGAGAGTGCCTGAGGCGGGAAGTCTCAAATGCTCTCTGATCAAGGTCATTGAAGATAGCTATCAGGGTTCAGGTAAGTATAAGTATTTCTGCGTCTTTAGTGTCTGAAGTGATCTCATTATAAAAGCAATAAGTAAACAGTAGTGTTTGTCGGAACAGGTAGCTCTGGAATAGGGAGTAAGGGATATGTTGATTTTAACTCGCCGTGTTGGCGAAACCCTCATGATCGGCGACGAAATTACCGTCACCGTTCTGGGTGTAAAGGGGAATCAGGTACGCATCGGTGTGAACGCGCCAAAAGATGTGGCGGTTCACCGCGAAGAAATCTATCAGCGAATTCAATCTGAAAAAGGCTCCGAAGAGCCGGAATCGGGCAATCGTTGATCAGTTAAAAAGCCGTTCGAGGGTAACCCGGACGGCTTTTTTGATTGTGGGGAAAATCGGCCAGAAAAAAGTCGTGTCAACCCTATGAAAACAGA
>NZ_DIHV01000085.1:0-30389 GCF_002420325.1 Marinobacter sp. UBA5687 | reverse complement strand
CAAGCCCCTGAACGCCGAGCAGACCGCCGCCCTGGTTGACCTGCTGAAGAACCCGCCGGCCGGTGAAGAAGAAACCCTGGTTTACCTGCTGGAAAACCGCATTCCGCCGGGCGTAGACGAAGCTGCCTACGTTAAGGCTGCATTCCTGTCTGCCATCGCCAAGGGCGAAGCCTCTTCCCCGCTGGTCAGCAAAGAATACGCTGTGAAACTGCTGGGCATGATGCAGGGCGGTTACAACATCGAGACCCTGGTTGAGCTGCTGGACAACAGCGAGTTGGCCGAACTGGCCGGTGAGCAGCTGAAGAAAACCCTGCTGATGTTCGACGCCTTCAACGATGTGAAGGAAAAGATGGACGCCGGCAACGCCGTTGCCAAGTCTGTGGTTGAGTCCTGGGCCAACGCCGAGTGGTTCACCAACAAGAAGAAGGTTCCCGAGAGCACCAAAATGGTGGTGTTCAAGGTGACCGGCGAAACCAACACCGACGACCTGTCTCCGGCCCCGGATGCCTGGTCCCGCCCGGACATCCCGCTGCACGCCCGCGCTGCCTATAAAATGGAACGTGACGGCCTGAAGCCGGAAGAGCCCGGCGTAACTGGCCCGATGAGCCAGATCGACGAAATCAAATCCAAGGGCCTGCCCGTTGCCTTCGTTGGTGACGTAGTGGGTACCGGTTCTTCCCGTAAGTCTGCCACCAACTCTGTTCTGTGGTTCTTCGGTGAAGACATCCCGGGCGTGCCGAACAAGCGCGCTGGCGGTGTCTGTATCGGTAACAAGGTTGCCCCGATCTTCTTCAACACCATGGAAGATGCCGGTGCTCTGGTATTCGAGGCCCCGGTTGACGACATGAACATGGGCGACGTCATCGAAATCCGCCCGTACGAAGGCAAGATCCTGAACGAAGCCGGTGAAACCATCTCCGAGTTCAAGTTCAAATCTGATGTGATCCTGGACGAAGTTCAGGCCGGCGGCCGTATTCCGCTGATCATCGGCCGTGGTCTGACCAACAAGGCCCGCCAGGCTCTGGGCATGGGCG
The DNA here is from genome assembly GCF_002420325.1 of Marinobacter sp. UBA5687. Classification (NCBI taxonomy): domain Bacteria; kingdom Pseudomonadati; phylum Pseudomonadota; class Gammaproteobacteria; order Pseudomonadales; family Marinobacteraceae; genus Marinobacter; species Marinobacter sp. UBA5687. The sequence goes on along the minus strand of NZ_DIHV01000085.1, from coordinate 29,355 downwards.
CTACTGACATCTTCCGTCTGCCGAAAGATCCTGAAGCTGGCGACAAGGGTTTCACCCTGGCCCAGAAGATGGTTGGCAAGGCATGCGGTCTGCCGGAAGGCAAAGGCGTTCGCCCGAACACCTACTGTGAGCCGCACATGACGACCGTAGGCTCCCAGGACACCACTGGCCCGATGACCCGTGACGAGCTGAAAGACCTGGCGTGTCTGGGCTTCCAGGCAGACCTGGTGATGCAGTCCTTCTGTCACACCGCCGCTTATCCGAAGCCGGTTGACGTTGAAATGCAGCACACCCTGCCGGACTTCATCCGCACCCGTGGCGGTGTTTCCCTGCGTCCGGGCGACGGCATCATCCACTCCTGGCTGAACCGCATGCTGCTGCCGGACACTGTGGGCACTGGTGGTGACTCCCACACCCGTTTCCCGATGGGCATCTCCTTCCCGGCCGGTTCTGGCCTGGTGGCCTTTGCCGCTGCTACCGGCGTTATGCCGCTGGATATGCCGGAATCCGTTCTGGTTCGCTTCAAAGGCGAAATGCAGCCTGGCATCACCCTGCGTGACCTGGTACACGCCATCCCGCTGTACGGCATCAAGCAGGGCATGCTGACTGTTGAGAAGAAAGGCAAGATCAACGAATTCTCCGGCCGTATCCTGGAGATCGAAGGTCTGGAGCACCTGACTGTTGAGCAGGCATTCGAACTGTCTGACGCCTCTGCCGAGCGTTCCGCTGCCGGTTGTACCATCAACCTGTCGGAAGACTCCGTGGCTGAGTACCTGCGTTCCAACATCGTTATGCTGCGCTGGATGATTGCTGAAGGTTACGGCGATCCTCGTACCCTGGAGCGTCGCGCCCAGCAAATGGAAGAGTGGCTGAAAGATCCGAAGCTGATGCGTGCTGATAAAGACGCGGAATACGCCCACGTGATCGAAATCGATCTGGCTGACATCAAAGAGCCGATCGTGTGCTGCCCGAACGATCCGGACGATGCCAAGTTCCTGTCCGAAGTGGCTGGTGACAAGGTCGACGAAGTGTTCATCGGTTCCTGCATGACCAACATCGGTCACTTCCGCGCCGCGGGCAAGCTGCTTGAGCAGCACAAAGGCCCCCTGAGCACCCGTCTGTGGATGTCTCCGCCCACCAAGATGGACCAGCAGCAGCTGATGGAAGAAGGCTACTTCAACACCTACGGCACTGCCGGTGTTCGCACCGAAATGCCGGGCTGCTCCCTGTGCATGGGTAACCAGGCACGTGTAGCACCGAAGTCAACGGTTCTGTCCACCTCTACCCGTAACTTCCCGAACCGCCTGGGTGATGGTGCCAACGTGTACCTGACCTCTGCGGAACTGGCAGCTGTAGGTGCGGTACTGGGCAAACTCCCGACTCCGGCGGAGTACATGGAGTACGCCAAGGACCTCAACAGCATGTCCAAAGAGATCTACAAGTATCTCAACTTCGACCAGATGGAAGAGTACACCCAGAAAGCATCTGAGGCTTCCGTAGCCTGAGATCTTCTGAGGTAACCTACCTCTGATCTGAAAACGCCAGCCTTCGGGCTGGCGTTTTTTTGGTCCTGACACACAGGCCCGGCCACCCCCATGACCGGCGACACTCCATTGTTCAAGGACAAAAAAAGGGCTCCCGAAGGAGCCCCTTATTCAGTGCACGTGAATCATCACCGTTCGATGTGCTGGTACTCACCGGCATCGGAAGTGGCCAGAGTTACCACAACGATAGCGATAAACGCAGCAACGAAGCCCGGGATAATCTCATACACACCCGGGCCACCCATGAACTCACCATTCCAGCCCAGAGAGATCCAGATCATCACGGTGGCTGCACCCACAATCAGGCCAGCCAGTGCGCCTGCACCGTTGGTACGCGGCCAGGTCAGAGCCAGAATGATCAGCGGACCAAAGGCAGCACCGAAGCCCGCCCAGGCGTTACTGACCAGCCCCAGAACCTGGGAATCCGGATCAGACGCGATAAAGGCTGCCACCAGGCCAACCGCCACAACACAGGCCCGGCCAACATTGACACACTCTTTATCCGTGGCTTCCTTGCGCAGGAACAGACGGTAGAAGTCTTCGGTCAGCGAGGCGGAGGAAACCAGCAACTGACTGGAGATGGTACTCATGACTGCCGCCAGCAGAGCGGCGTACAGGAAACCGGTAATCAGCGGGTGGAACAACAGATCTGACAGAACAATGAAAATGGTTTCCGGATCAGCAACTTCCAGGCCATTACGTACAGCGTAGGCACGGCCAAACACACCCAGCGCGATCGCGCCAATCAGGGAGATGCCCATCCAGGACATACCGATATTACGGGCAGTCCCTACCTCACCCACGGTACGGATAGCCATGAAACGTACGATGATGTGCGGCTGGCCGAAATAGCCGAGCCCCCAGGTAACCGCCGACAACCAGCCAATCACCGTGAGCCCTTCCGTCCACGACAGGAGCGTTGGATCCACACTGTTCAAGGTCTCGGAAGCCTGGGCGAAACCACCACCGCCTTCGCCGAACAGCACTACTGCAGGCATGATGACCAGAGCGAGCATCATGATGCAGCCCTGCACGAAGTCCGTCATGCTCACCGCGAGGAAGCCGCCAACAACGGTGTACGCCAGCACCACACCCAGGGTGATCACAATACCGGCGGCGTAGTCGCTCATGCCACCGAAGTTAAAGATACCAGCGAAGGCGCTTTCAAACAGCTTGCCGCCGGCAACCAGGCCAGAGGCGGTATAAACCGCGAAGAACAGCACGATAACGATGGCGGATACTGTGCGCAGCGGCAGAGCCTTGGTTGGGAAACGGTTGGCCAGAAACGCCGGGATGGTGAGTGCATTGCCATAATGCACGGTCTGCTCCCGCAGCCGGGGTGCAACCACAACCCAGTTGATGAAAGCACCAACAAACAGACCGATACCAATCCAGGCCGAGGCCAGACCGGTAACATAGAGGGCGCCGGGCAAACCCAGCAGCAACCACCCACTCATATCTGATGCGCCGGCTGACAACGCCGCAACTTTAGGACTGAGGGCACGGCCCCCCAGCATGTAATCCTCAGCAGTGGCTGATGATGTGCGCATGGCCCAGAGGCCAATTACGATCATCAGGGCGAAATACGCAAATAGACTGATCCAAACTCCAATAGCCATATGGCTCCTCCGGTTTTATGAGTCGGATAAGATCCGCTCGATTGGCACAACACCAGATCAAAGATCGGCACTGTGTGCCGTTTTTTTGTATGTCTCGGATTCGTCAGACCTGTAGCAAGAATCAACTTGCCGGGATTCCTCATTGAATATAGCTGATCGCCAGATCTTTGCGACCAGCCAGCTCAGCTCCGGAGCCTCGGTCCTCGGGCGATATAAATTAGTATTACTACGGATTCGAGGCTTACAAAATCCTACGATTATTTTGCAGAATCCTACGGGACTGACGTCAAAACCTACGAATCCACGCCTGAATCAGGCCACATGTTCATTCAGTTGTAGCCTGGAAGGTGTAATGCCCCGATGTTTTCTGAGCGCGTTGGTCAGCGCACTCTGCGATGAAAAGCCGGTGCGATAGCTGATTTCAGAAACCGAAAGCGAGGTCGAGGAGAGTAGTCCAACCGCCTGATCGAGGCGGGTTTGCAGCAGAAACTGATGCGGCGTAGTCCCGGTAACCTGCCGGAAAATCTCATGAAACCGGCTCACACTCAGGCATGCGACACCGGCCAGATCCTGGACGGTTATCTTGCGGTGAAGATTGCCGACGATATAGCGGCGGATGTCCTCGGGATTGAGACTGTTTCTGTTACTGGAAACGGGGGGGCGGTCGACGATGCGCTCAGCCATGCAATGGAGAATACTGGCGGCGAGGTGCTGATGCAGCGCCCGGTTATCCGGTGAACGGTCGAATTCACCGGCGGCAAACTGGACCAACCCCTGAATACGGTTATCCATCTGTACCGTACGCGGCTTCTCAAACAGCCGCATCAACTTGTCGTAGTCCGAGTGCAGTGGTGTCGACAGTGCTGCGCAGAAGGGATCAACATTGATGACCAGCACGTGGTTTTGCTGATCACCACAATAATCGTGGCGCGCCTCTGTAGGTACCAGACAGGCTTTCCAGGTGTCGAGGCAGGCACCGGATCCATCAATGCTCAGCTCCGCCTGCCCGCGCACACCGACCACGATCTGGTGGTGTTCATGGTGATGCTGTTGGGCAGCCGTGGGTAGCTTCAAAAGTTTCGCGTTGAGCATTACTACTGAAAGCCGTTATCGAGAATGTTCCTCAATTAAAGCAGAACATTACAAAAAGTGCACGAAAACACCGGGATTCGCCAGCGATCTGTCTGCTGTCAGTCAGAAACCGGCAGTTTTGCCAATGCGGTCAGGAGGGCTGATACACTCTCGGATACCTGCTCGAGGGGTAAGGCGGCGTTTACCACATGGTAGCGCCCGGGCATTTCCGTCGCGCGCTCCAGATAGGTTTCCCGTATCCGCTGAAAAAATGCCTGCGCCTCCCGCTCAAACCGGTCAAGCTCACCGCGCTTTCGAGCACGAGCCATACCGGTTTCCACAGGTGCATCCAGCAGAATAACGTGGTCCGGACGCACCTCACCCTGAACCAGAGCCTCCAGCAACGCAATCCGTTCTCGGGCAACGCCACGACCACCACCCTGATAGGCGAAGGTAGCATCGGTAAACCGGTCACAGAGAACCCACTTACCGGCGGAAAGTGCCGGGAGGATTCTGTTATGGAGGTGCTGAGCCCTGGCGGCAAACATCAGCAGCAGCTCGGTGGTTTCGTGTACTGACTCCTCTCTGGGGGCCAGCAACAGCTCACGGATGCTTTCTGCCATAGGGGTGCCACCTGGCTCACGGGTCACAATGTAATCAATACCAAGCCGTTCCAGGGTTTTCGCAGCGTTATCCAGCTGTGTTGACTTGCCAACCCCTTCGGTACCCTCGAATGTAATGAATCGCCCTCTGGCCAAAATCATTGCTCTCCGTTACTGCTGGTTTCTGAATCCGGGGCCGGGAATGAACGGTAATCTTCCCGGCGGTTCAGCTGGAACTCACGCACGGCTTTCTGGTGCTCGGCAAGCGTACGGGAAAACTTGTGACTGCCATCCCCCCGGGCGACAAAGTACAGGGCATCGCCGTCATCCGGATGCAACGCGGCATGAATGGATTCTCGTCCCGGTAACGCAATAGGCGTTGGCGGCAGGCCATCAATGCGATAGGTGTTATAGGGCGTCCAGGTACGAAGGTCACTACGGCCAATCCGGCCCCGGTACTTGTCACCCATGCCATAGATGACGGTTGGATCCGTCTGCAGGCGCATCCCCTTCTGCAGGCGGCGGACGAACACACCGGCCACCTGTTGTCGCTCGCCGGCCACTCCGGTCTCGCGCTCCACAATCGAGGCCATGATCAATGCCTCATAGGGACTATCATACGGGAGCCCTTGCTCACGGTTCTGCCATTCTTCCTCAAGGACCCCGGTCATGATGTTGTAGGCGCGCTTGAGAACATCGAGATCGGTTTCACCACTGTGAAACAGGTAGGTATCCGGGAAAAACCAGCCTTCGGGATGCTGCCCTTCGGCTCCCAGAGCCGCCATGATCTCCTCATCCGTCCAATCGGTGGTCTGCCTGGTGAGCCTGTCGGTGCGCGCCAGCGCTGCCCGCATCTCGGCAAAGGTCCAGCCCTCGATAAACTGCACGGACCAGAGTTTTACCTTGCCTTCCACCATCAGGTTGATCATGTCGACAGGGGTCATGCCAGAGGTGAACTCGTAGTCTCCCGCCTTGATCAGGGTCTGCTCTGGGTTCAGGCGCCCGTGAATTCGCAACCAGAGCGGGTCATCCACAAACCCTTGCGTAGCCAGCTCCCGCGCCACTTGGCCAAACGCCGTGCCGGGCTCGACAGAAAACAGGGTCGGCTCGTCAAGGACAACCGGGGTCTCAAGTGTTTTCAAACCCTGCCAGAGCCAGAGACCACTGCCGGTAACCGCCAGAACAGCAAGAGCAACAATACCTACGAGTAGCTTTTTGAACACGCGCATCAATCCGGTCGCTTATGAGGATCGCAAATTGTCGCAAGCCGGTTGCCCACAGGCAAATCAAGGCCCGCCAGATTGCGAACCGGAACAACTCCAAGCACGCTGTTGGTCAGGTACAGACCCTGGCATTCGCGGCCCAGCAGGTCCTCCACCTGCAGCTCACATTCCCGGAAAGGCTCACCCGCGGCATGCAGGCATTCGATCACTTTTCGGCGCATCACACCGGAAACCGCCAACGAGGCCGCCGGAGGCGTTCTCCAACCATCTGGGCCATGCAGAAATAAATTGGTCCGGGTACCTTCAACCACATGCCCTGCCGCGTTGGTCATCAGCAACTCAAATGTTGGATCCTTCATTTCCCGGGCCGCCATAACCTGCTCCAGCCGATTGAGGCTCTTGATGCCAGACAGGAGTGGATTGACCGTCAACGGTACCCGGGAGAAGTCCACCATGACCCCGGTTTCGGGCGGCAGCGGAGGAAGAACGGAATGGAACAGATACAGATGAGGGCTGACATCAGCTGCCGGCCGATACCCGCGGCCACCGCTGCCACGGGTTACCACCAGCTTGAGCACCCAGTGGCTGCCGCCATGAATGGCCCCATAGCGCTGCATTGCGCCGGCAACCGCAGACTCAAGTTCGGGCCGACTCAGAGAAATACCCAGGCGCCCGGCATCCCGCACCAACCGGTCAAGGTGATAGACCAGCAAAGGCGCGGAATCCCCGTTCACCCTGATGGTTTCGAACAGGCCATCTCCATATGCCAGCCCCCGGTCACCAGGGAGCAGGCAGTCGTCGTCTGCCCAGTAGAGCTTCAACACCCGGACTCAACCCTCGTAGCGGCTGACGATCAGGGTCCCGTTGGTGCCGCCAAAGCCGAACGAATTCGACAGCGCGACCTTCACATCGGCATCTCTGGATTTGTGCGCCACAAAGTCCAGATCACAACCTTCATCCGGATGATCAAGGTTGATGGTAGGCGGCAACACCCCGTCCCGGACTGCCAACACCGAGAATATAGCCTCAACGGCACCCGCGGCGCCCAGCAGATGTCCGGTCATGGATTTGGTGCTACTCATGGCCAGTCTTTCCGCATGGCTGCCAAACACCGATTTGACTGCAGCCACCTCAGCCACATCGCCAACCTGAGTAGAGGTTCCATGGGCATTGATGTATCCGACCAGATCCGGGCTGATGCCGGCATCGCGGATGGCATTTCGCATGGAGCGCGCCGCGCCCTCACCATCGGCCGGGGGGGCCGTGATGTGATGGGCGTCATCACTCATGCCAAAGCCGATGACTTCGCCGTAAATGGTTGCTCCTCGCGCCCTGGCGTGTTCCAGCTCTTCCAGAACCACAACGCCGGCGCCATCACTGAGTACAAAGCCGTCACGGTCACGATCCCAGGGGCGACTGGCCTTTTCCGGCTCATCATTGCGGGTCGACAGGGCCCGGGCGGAGGAAAATGCCGCCACGCCGCTGCGTGTGGTCGCCATTTCAGAGCCGCCGGCCAGCATGACATCGGCATCGCCGTAGGCGATGGTTCTGGCGGCATAGCCGATATTGTGTGTTCCAGTGGTACAGGCGGTCACGATCGCAATATTCGGCCCCTTGTAGCCGAAACGGATCGCCGCATTACCGGAAATCATATTGATGACGGATGCCGGCACAAAAAACGGCGAAACCTTGCGCGGGCCGGCCTTATCCATCTGAAGAACGTTCTTTTCGATGTATTCCAGGCCACCGATACCTGAACCTATGGCAATCCCTACCCGCTCCTTGTCGAGCTTGCTGTATTGCTCAAGGCCGCTGTCATCTACCGCCTGCTGCGCTGCAATCAGGCCATAGTGAATAAAGGCATCCAGCTTTCGCGCTTCCTTGCTGGACAACCAGGGCTCGATATCAAGATCCTTGACGGCACCGCCAATGCGAGTGGTGTACTCGGACGCGTCAAAGCGGTCAATCAGTCCGATGCCACTGCGTCCGGCACGAATGGCTTCCCAGGAAGACGTCACATCATTCCCCACCGGAGAAAGCATACCCATTCCCGTGATGACAACCCGTCGCTTGCTCATATCCCCAATCACCCGATTGTTCCGTCTCTGATGGTTCACTGCTGGCCAATGTCCGACCAATAAAAAAGCCGTCCTTCAATAAGCCCAAAGGACGGCTTTTGCCTGGCTATCTGATTCGCAGGGTATCAGGTGTGCGCGACAATGTAGTCGATCGCGTCCTGAACGGTGCCCAGCTTTTCGGCCTCTTCGTCAGGAATCTCAGTCTCGAATTCCTCTTCCAGGGCCATAACCAGCTCAACAGTGTCCAGTGAGTCAGCGCCAAGATCCTCTACAAAAGAAGATGTGTTCTGAACTTCGGACTCTTTCACGCCCAACTGCTCACAAACAATCTTCTTAACGCGCTCTTCAACTGTACTCATAATGTCCTCACTTTATGTGTCAACCAAGCAACTCTATGGCTGCCAGTTTAGTTTAAACCCCACCTGCAAACAAGCAGGGATTCTGTCAAACATGTTGTGCGACAAGGGGTTGCACACCAGCCCGGAACGGACTTAACCCATGTACATGCCGCCATTCACATGAATGGTTTCTCCGGTTACGTAAGCGGCGCCGTCCGATGCCAGGAAAGCCACCACAGCGGCAACCTCCTCCGGCGACCCCAGGCGACCAGCCGGTATGATTTCCAGCATAGCCTCACGCTGCTTATCGTCCAGTTTTTTGGTCATGTCTGTGTCAATAAAACCAGGTGCCACGCAGTTCGCCGTGATACCGCGGTTAGACATTTCCTTGGCCAGGCTACGGGTAAACCCCTCAACACCGGCCTTCGCCGCACAGTAATTGCCCTGCCCGGGATTTCCCATACCAGCAACCACTGAGCTGATATTGATGATTCTGCCCCAACGGGCTTTCGCCATACCACGCAATACCGCCTTGCTGGTGCGATAGACGCTGGACAGGTTGGTTTCCAGAACCTCAGACCAGTCATCGTCTTTCAAGCGCATCAGAAGGTTATCACGGGTGATGCCGGCATTATTGACCAGAATCAGGGGCGCACCTGATTGCTCGGCAAGCTGCTTGAGGCCAGCCTCGATGCTCTCGGGCTCTGCCACATTCATAACAATGCCATAGCCACTGAAACCCGCTTCTTTCAGGCCATCGGTAATGGCCTGGGCCCCCTCGGCACTGGTCGCGGTACCCACCACTTCGGCTCCCTGCCGGGCAAGTTCATGAGCAATGGCTTTGCCAATGCCTCGACTGGCGCCGGTTACCAATGCAACTTTGCCTTCCAAAGACATAATTCACTCCGTGTAATCAGGACTGACCAAAGGCCTTAAGGGCTTCAGCCAGAGAATCAGGACTCTCGATGCCGTGAACCGGCAGAGAACGATCGATACGTTTGATCAAACCGGCCAGTACCTTGCCGGCGCCACACTCAACAGCCACACCCACCCCTTCGGTAGACAGCCGCTGTACCGAGTTTGTCCACAGCACCGGTGAGTATAGCTGCTTGAGCAGATTAGCTTTCAGCACCTCTGCATCCCTTGCCGGCTCAGCATTGACATTCTGGACAACGGGAATGACAGCATCGTTAAACCGAATATCCTCAAGAGCTTCAGCCAACTGTTCCGCCGCCCCCTTCATGAGCGCACAGTGGGAGGGAACCGAAACCGGCAACGGCATGGCCTTGCGGGCACCTTTGGCTTTGCAGGCTTCAATGGCCCTTTCAACGGCCGCTGCGCTACCGGCAATAACCACCTGGCCCGGCGCGTTAAAATTCACTGCGGCAACCACATCACCTTCAGCAGACTCCTCACACGCCGACACCACATCCGAGTCCTCAAGACCCAGAATGGCCGCCATACGCCCCTGCCCTTCAGGCACGGCATCCTGCATCAGTTCACCGCGCAGCTGAACCAGCTTTACAGCTTCAATAAAATCCAGGCTTTCCGCCGCCACCAGGGCGCTGTATTCACCCAGACTGTGGCCAGCAACAAAATCCGGCCGGGGGCCGTCAGATACACACCACTGCCGCCACAGCGCAACACTTGCGGTCAGCAGAGCAGGCTGAGTAACCATGGTTTTATTGAGCTCTTCGGCGGGGCCATGCTGACAAAGATGCCACAGGTCATAGCCAAGAACGTTGGACGCCTCGTCAAACGTTTCGGTGATCATCGGCCACGCTTCAGCGGCAGCAGATAACATGCCGAGTGACTGGGAGCCTTGTCCGGGAAAAACAAACGCTGATTTCATAAGCGGAATCTTATCGTCATTGAAGGGTTACTGAAGATTAGCCAATAGTACAATCAGGGCCAATTATCCGCGAATAAGAGCCGGGATGCGGGACGACTTTAGTCGCGCTCCCGGTAACGAGGAGGGATCATAACATCAGATCATCGAGTCTTTCGTTGATCCTTCGTGGCACTTCCAGCTGAACCTCACGAACGGCCTGCCGGATCGCCGCCAGCATCGCCCGCTCATTGGCGTTGCCGTGACTCTTGATGACCACACCCTGCAACCCGAGCAGACTGGCGCCATTGTGCCTGGAAGGGTCCATCAATTGCAGAAGTCGCCCGATAATCGGCCTGGCCAGCAAGCCCACAAAACGACCGTACATGGAGCGTGTGAATGCCTGCTCCAGCAATTCGATCAACAGGCCGGCAACCCCCTCTCCGGTCTTGAGGGCTATATTGCCCACGAAACCGTCACACACTACAACATCGGCGACATCGCGAAAAAGGTCACTTCCCTCGACATAACCGATGTAGTTGATGGTGTCGCACTGGGCCAGCATGTGTGATGCGAGCCGGACCTGTTCATTACCCTTGATTTCTTCCTCACCGACATTCAGCAGTGCCACCCGTGGCTCGGACTGGCGGCAGATAGCGGATGCCATCAGGGACCCCATCAGGGCGTACTGGTAGAGATTCTCCGCTGTGGAATCGACGTTGGCACCAAGATCCAGGACATGGCAACGGCCACGCAGAGAGGGGATCAGCTTTGCGATGGCAGGACGTTCAATCCCGGGATACATCCGAATGATCGAGCGACCGAATGCCATCAGCGCACCGGTATTTCCGGCACTGACACAGCCCTGCGCTTCTCCGTCCCGCACGAGACTGAGCGCAATGGCCATAGAGGAGTTTTTCTTGTGGCGGAGGGCATGGGAAGGCCGCTCGTTCATACGAACGACGTCGGCAGCCTCAACAATGCGAATACGGGCATGCCCCTCATGCAACAAAGCCTCGAGCTCGCTCCGGATTCCCACCAGAACAAGACTCAAGGCTTCGTTTTCACGCACTGCTTCCAGCGCAGCATGGACGACAACCGCGGCACCGCGATCACCGCTCATAGCATCAATGGCAATGGTGACCGGCGTATTCACCACTCGTCCATGCGGCACAGGTCAGAAGAAATTCCCGACGAATTACTCGTCGCGAGCCTCAACTACCTGCTTGCCACGGTAGAAACCGTCTGGAGATACGTGATGGCGACGATGAACTTCACCAGTTGTTGCGTCGGTAGACAGAGCAGCAGCACTCAGTGCGTCGTGTGAACGGCGCATGCCACGCTTTGAACGAGTTTTGCGATTTTGCTGTACAGCCATGGTTATGCTCCTGACCTATTTTCGAATACGTTAATGCTTTGTCGTCTTAAGTCCCGCCAGAACACTGAACGGGTTCTCTTTTCTTTGCTCTGTCTCGGGCTCTTCGGTAGCCTCGGGCACTTCGAGCGCTTCAAGATCTTCTTTTGCCGGACACTCTTCCCGCTCGTGGAGCGGAAATGGCGGCAGCACCAGAAGCAACTCGTCTTCCACCATTGCCCAGAGATCGGCGTTGAAATCCTCTACCAGAAATGGCTCCAACGCTTTCGGCAACCGCTGCGCCTGCTCATCACTGATGACCAGACCGAGATCAAAACGGGATTCCAGAGTCACCTGCATGTCACCCATGCAGCGCTGGCATTCCAGAATGACCGGCGCAGACAACTCACCCGACACTATCCGGCGACGCTCCCCATCCCGATAGAAAGACAGCTTTACGCTGCACTCACCATCTTCTGGCAGTCCCGGCACAGCTTCACGAAAACGAGAAAGCCCCCTGAAAGGAATCACCCCTTCAAGCGTTGTGTTCTGCTCTGCCAACTTGTTTGGGTCGACAGATCTGGGCAGTTCGACGATCGGCGCTTTGGACATAGGCGCGCAATTTTAGGGGCGAGACCCGCCTCTGTCAAAGACTTAATCGACTTTCTACCGGGCCTTTCGCCCGGAATAGGGGTATTTTACGATATCAGCCCGAAAGAACCCCCATATCCAACCGACCGGACCTGAAACCCTATGCTTCCTCCCAAGCTGCTATTGGCCTCTTCCTCACCCTACCGAAAGCAATTGCTGGCCCGGCTCGACCTTGCGTTCGACACTGCCAGCCCCGACATCGACGAAACACCCACTCCAGGAGAAGCAGCCGAAGCCCTGGCCGTCCGACTTGCAGAAAGCAAAGCAAAAGCTCTCGCCCCGCGCTTTCAGGACCATATCATCATCGGCTCTGACCAGGTGGCGGCATTACCGGATGGCAGCCTGCTGAGCAAACCCGGCCACTACGACACAGCAAAACAGCAATTGATGCGAAGCAGTGGCAACCGGGTGCGCTTTCTCACCGGTCTGGCCGTTCTGGATACCCGAAGCGGCAACCTTCAAACTCACTGCGAACCGTTTGAGGTGCACTTCAGGGACTTACAGGAAGAGGAAATTGAAGGCTACCTGCAGAAAGAGCAGCCTTACGACTGCGCGGGGAGCTTCAAGATGGAAGGTCTTGGCATCGCCCTGTTCAGCCGCCTTCAGGGCGACGATCCCAACAGCCTGATCGGCCTGCCGCTGATTGCACTCACCCGTATACTGAGAGAGCTGGGCATCAATCCATTGCTGGACTGATGCCCGAGGCAACTTATCGGAGCTCCAGTCGTGACTCCATCAACCGGGTTGCGACACCTTCACCAACGGCGACCCCCAGCTGATCCACAAACTTCTGAAAAGGAGAGCGGCTGCGACTGTAATCGACAAGCTCCTCTTCGCCCACCAACTGGCGCGCGACCCAGGATGAACTGCCCAGACCATCTACAAGCCCCAGCTCTACCGCCTGCTCACCACTCCAGACCAGACCACTGAACAGCCGGGGATCATCCGCCAGGCGATCGCCCCGCCCCTGCCTGACCGCTTCAATGAACTGCTTATGGGTGTTTTCAAGCACGCCTTGCCAGAACGCAACCTCTTCCTCCTGCTCCGGCGAGAACGGGTCCAGGAAAGCCTTGTTGTCACCTGCGGTATAAAGACGACGATCCACGCCAATCTTTTCCATCGCCTCAGTGAAGCCAAAACCACCGGCCACTACACCAATCGATCCGACCAGACTGGCCCGGTTGGCGTATATCTCATCGGCTGCTGCGGCAATGTAATAAGCGCCCGATGCACCAATATCAGAAATCACCGCGTAGATCTTCTTGTCGGGATATTCCTCCCTCAACCGCTTGATCTCATCATAGACATAGCCGGACTGCACCGGACTGCCACCCGGGCTATTAATCCGCAGCACAACCGCCTTCGAGCTCTCGGCCTCAAACGCGGCACGCAATGCCCCGACCAGGTTATCTGCACTGGCCAGCTCATCAGCAGCAATCGGGCCATTCACCTCTACCAGCGCGGTATGGCTTCCCACTGTGGCCCCGACGCCTTCTCCGAAGGGCGCACGAATCATGAACAGCAGCGCAAACAGATATCCGAACGTGAGCAGCTTGAAGAAAATACCCCAACGACGACTGCGCCGCTGCTCCGCCTGCAAGGACATCACCAGCTTTTCGATCAGACGCCAATCACGCCCCGTCTCCGGCGGCATCGACGGCTTCCTGCTGCCAAACAAGCCACCTCGGGCGCCCCGGGCTTCTGACTCAACGGGCTTGTCGCCCCACTCCGACTGCTTATCCGAATCCCACTCGCTCATTCGTCTTCCTTACTTGCAACGTCCTGCTGTTAGCGCAGACCCAACACCTTCCGGAGGTCCGCCACTGAATTCACCACTGCATGAGGATCATAGGTCTCAAGCACATCACGCTTATGCACCCCCCACTCCACACCGATGGAGGGCATGCCAATACGCTGAGCCATCTCCAGATCGTAACGGGTATCGCCAATCATCACAGCCTCTTCCGGTTCATAGCCGTAGAACGCCAGGATTTCCTCCAGCATCAACGGATGCGGCTTGGACCGGGTTTCATCCGCACAGCGCGTGATATCAAAATGCGACCCCAGACCACTGGAGGTCAACGCCAATTCAAGACCCCGCCGACTCTTGCCAGTCGCCACCGAACACCCACGCCCGGAACCCCGGAGATCGGCAACCACATCGGCCATGCCGTCGAACACATTCTGGGGCGTGGTCACCTTCTTGAAGAAGTAACCGGCATAACCTTCACGAATACGAACCATCTCCTCACGACTCAGACCCGGATACAGCTTCTCCAGCGCCTCAATCATGCCCAGACCAATAATGTCGCGATAGGCCTCTCGCTCCAGCTCTGGATACCCCAGCTCCGTTGCCGCCTGGTGCAGGCTGTCAGCGATATGGTCCACTGAATCAATCAGCGTTCCGTCCCAGTCAAAAATAACGACTTTTACCTTCATCAAGACCGCTTCCCGCTTCGCTTGGTCAATTCTTCGAGCACCCCGGAAAAGGGCCCGTCGTATACTGCTTCCAGCCGCATGGGCTCACCCGAACCCGGAAGCGAAAACTCAAGAGCCCTGGCGTGCAACATCAAGCGCTGCCCACCAATGGCCCGGAAAGCTTTCAGGCTCGCATCATCCATATACTTGTCATCGCCCGCAATCGGATGACCCGCCCAGGCACTGTGTACCCGAATCTGGTGAGTCCTGCCGGTCACCGGCGATGCCTCAACAAGACTATACCCCTGAAATCGCTGCAAACAGGTAAACAAAGTCAGGGAACTCTTGCCCTCCTCACTGACCCGAACCCGACGCTCGCCATTAGGCATCTCAAAACGCAACAGCGGCTCAGCAACACGATCAACATTTTCCGGCCAACTGCCGACCACCAGAGCGTGGTAATACTTGCGAATCCGCTTCTGCCGCAGCTCATCCTGCAAAAACCGCAACGCGGAACGCTTTTTAGCCACCATTACCAGACCAGACGTATCGCGATCCAGACGATGAACCAGCTCCAGAAACCTGGCTTCCGGCCGGGCCGACCGCAACACTTCAATCAAACCGAAACTCAGTCCGCTTCCGCCATGAACCGCTATACCGGAGGGCTTGTTCACCACCAGCATTTCATCGTTTTCGAAAACGACCGCAGCCTCCATAACCCCCTGCACCCGACTGCCGGGCTTGGGCTGCTCCGCCCTGGCCTGCTGCACCAGCGGCGGAATTCTGACCACATCCCCCGGATTAAGACGGGTATCAGGCTTTACACGCCCCTTGTTTACCCGCACCTCACCCTTTCTGACAATGCGGTAGACAATGCTTTTGGGCACCCCCCGCAATCGTGCAAGCAGGAAATTATCCACCCGCTGCCCTGCCATATCCTCATCAACGGTAATCCACTGAACCTCTGTCGCCACCTTTCCCTGAACACGATCAGAACCCGCCTTCACAGCAGCCTTTCCGACTTCACGGACCTTCCCACTGGCGGGGCGACGACCCTTTGTCTTACGGGAATCGGGGGAGCGAGACATGTAAACCCTTGCGTTGGTAAATTGCGGCACCGTATGGCCGCCCCTGCATACCGGGACGGACGCAACTGAGGAGTTGCCTGCCCACGCCGTACCTGTTATATTCCGGCGTGCTCTGCCGTTTGTCTACGGCCTGACGAACTCTGGTCAGAAGCCGGAGCGGCAGCAGTATACCGATACTGATTAAGAGTTTGAACGCTGCAAAACCAATCATTAACGGATGCAGCGGGAAACAGACTCCCGGAATCACAGGCCAGACCGAGAAAGGCTGTTACCTGCTCCGGGAGAGGAAAACCGACTGGAAAACCGTCGGGCGACATCGCGAAGAATCATTGCCACGCAAACCCGGGCCGTCCAGCAAACCAATACGACGTGAGACCCAGGGGCTTGTGTGAACCTGAAACGGATATTATGCGTCAACAGACTCTCACCCTATTCGACCTCGACCTGCCCACCGGCAGGCGGGATGTCGGCGGTGGTCTCAGACACCCAGGATTGCACCCCATAAGGGTATGATCCGTCTGGCCGCCGGCCTGCCTGCTGTAAAGGGCCCGCGGCACGCACATCCTGCTTCGCTGATGCGAATCCCCCCGGTTTTCTGTCACCAACAAACGACAGGAACCCTTTCTTTCCATGAAAAGAATGTTGATCAATGCAACTCATCCCGAAGAGTTGCGCGTCGCGCTGGTTGACGGCCAACGGCTGTTCGACCTTGATATCGAATCCAGTACCCGCGAACAGAAAAAGGCCAACATCTACAAGGGCCGCATTACCCGGGTAGAACCCAGCCTTGAAGCGGCTTTCGTTGACTTTGGCGCAGAGCGCCATGGCTTCCTGCCCCTGAAAGAAATCTCCAAAGAGTATTTCAAGAAGTCGCCCGGGCAGATTGAGGGCAAAATCAACATCAAGGATGTTGTCTCCGAAGGCCAGGAAGTGATCGTTCAGGTCGACAAGGAAGAGCGTGGCAACAAGGGCGCTGCCCTGACCACCTTTATCTCCCTGGCTGGCCGCTACCTGGTGCTGATGCCCAACAACCCCCGCGCCGGTGGTATTTCGCGCCGCATTGAAGGCGAAGAACGGACCCAGCTGAAAGAAGCGATGAACGGCGTTCAGGTGCCGAAGTCCATGGGCATTATTGTGCGTACGGCCGGCATTGGCCGCACCACCGAAGAGCTCCAGTGGGACCTCGACTACCTGGTACAGTTCTGGGAAGCCATCACCCAGGCGGCCGGCGAGCGCAAGGCTCCTTTCCTGATCCATCAGGAAAGTAATGTGATCATCCGCGCCGTGCGCGATTACCTCCGCCAGGACATCGGCGAAGTCCTGATCGACGCCGAAAGCGTGTACGAAGACGTTCTGAGCTTCGTTCGTGCGGTCATGCCCACCTTCGAGAACAAGATCAAGCTGTACAAAGACGAGATCCCCCTGTTCAGCCGTTATCAGATCGAAGGCCAGATCGAAACGGCGTTCCAGCGCGAAGTGAAACTGCCCTCCGGCGGCTCGATTGTCATCGACCCGACCGAAGCCCTGGTGTCCATTGACATCAACTCATCACGGGCCACCAAAGGCCAGGATATTGAAGAAACGGCCCTGCAGACCAACCTTGAAGCGGCCGAAGAAATCGCGCGCCAACTGCGCCTGCGGGATATGGGCGGCCTGATCGTTATCGACTTCATCGACATGACGCCAGCCAAACACCAGCGGGAAGTCGAGCAGAAGATGCGTGAAGCGCTGGAACTCGACAGGGCCCGCGTTCAGGTTGGCAAGATCTCTCGTTTCGGCCTGCTGGAAATGTCACGTCAGCGTCTGCGCCCCTCACTGGGCGAGACCCGCAGCGAAGTTTGCCCGCGCTGTGAAGGCCAGGGCACCATCCGGGGTATCGAATCTCTGGCGCTGAGCATCATGCGCCTGATCTACGAAGAATCCTCCAAGGAGAAGACCGCAGAAGTACGAGCCATGGTGCCGGTTTCTGTGGCCACCTTCCTGTTGAACGAAAAACGCAAGCAGCTGGCCGACATTGAAGCCCGCCAGGGCGTAGCGGTTGTGGTCGCACCTGTGCCCAACATGGAAACGCCGCACTTCGAGATTCTGCGCCTGCGTCAGGACGAAACCTCTCCAGAGCATGTCTCCAGCCATCAGGTAGCTCAACAGTACAGCGAGCGTGAGGAAGAGGCAGCCGTAGAAGTTGCAAGTGCCGAGAAACCGGTGCGCGAACAGGCCGCCGTGAAAGCTATCCGCCCCTCTGCGCCAGCCCCAGCACCGACAGCCGCTGCGCCAACGGCTGCTGCTGAGCAGGAAGAAGGCCTGTTCCGCAAACTGGGCAAGAAGATCGCGTGCTTCTTCCGGGGTGAAGAACCGGAGCAGGAAGCCAACCGCGACACTAACCGGAACCGGAGTGAAGAGCGTCGCAACCAGGCCCGCCAGGATCGCCGCAAATCCCGCGTTGCCCGCGATGACCAACGCACCGGCGGCAACCGCAGCGGCAATGATCGCCGTCAGGGTAGCCAGCAGAACCGTGGCGATGACAACCGGGGCCGCAATCGTGGTGGCCGTGGTGACGATCAGAATCGCGGTGAACGTGGTGGCCAGAACCGTTCCAACCGGGACGACCGCTCTGGCGACAGCAAGGGCAATGACAACCGCCGGGACAACCGCAAGGACTCCCAGGGCCGCGGCCAGAACCGGAACCGTCCCCAGCGTGACCAGAAAGGCCCGCAGGACAACCGGGAACAGCAGGAATCCCAGAAGGGACCTTCCAACGACAAGCAGGGCGGTGACGACAAGCAACGCAAACCACGCCGACAACGTAACCGGGGCGGCTCGCCCGCCGAGACTCCGGCATCAACGCCAGCAGAACGCAAAGCGGAACGCAGCGAGAAGCACCAGAAAGATACCCAGCCGGAAAAAGCGGCTGACAAGACAGCTCCTGTGGACGCTAAAGCCAGTGAGTCGCGCGTAGATAAAGCCGAGCAACCGGCCGCAACAACGCCGGAAACCAAAACTGCGCCAGAGAGCCGCAAGCCTGAACAACAGGAAATGGCCGAGAAGCCGGAGACCAAAACCGAACAGGCCGAGCAGAAAGAGGCTCCCTCAGCAGAAGACAAGCCTGAAGCAAAGGATGAGAGCAGCCGCAAAGAGAAGTCTGACGGCCGCAGAGGCCGCAGCTCAGGCCGCCAGCGCAAGCCTCGCTCTGCGGATAGCGCTGAAAAATCCGGTGCTGCCGAAGACAAGGGTGACAAGGAGAGCTTGCCGGCAGAAGCCGAGCAGAAACAGGCCGCCAAGCCTCAGCGTACCGAGCAGGTCACCGCAACAGAAGCCGAGCAGCCTGCAGAAAAGGCCAGCGCCGAGCCTGCCAAAGCCGAAGACAAAGAACCGGTCAAGGCAGAGGCCAAGGCACCCCGGCAAGCCAAGGCTGACTCACCGAAGGCGTCTGAGCCGGAAACCGGCGCGGCTTCTGATCAGAAGGCTGCCGAGGATAAAGCCGACAAGGCGCCGGAACAGAAAGCCGAGGCCGCTAAAACCGAGCCTGAAGTAGATACGGCGCCGGAGAAGCAGGCCGGATCCAGCAGCGAAAAACCCGCTGACAAACCGGAGCAGCCTGCAGAGCCCGTAAAAGCCGAGCCAGCTCCGGCCAGCGAAAAGCCAGCGGAGCAGAAAGAAGAGACTCAGGAAGCCAGTGCATCGGAAGCTATCCCGGTGACTCCGGGCCGGGCCTATAATGACCCAAGGGAGGTCCGCAAGCGCCAACGCGCGGCCGAAGAAGCCAAAAAGGCAGAAGAGGCCAAGCAGGCCGGGAGCAACTGATCATGCTGAGCAACTCGGACATCGAAGCGCTGGAAGACATTCTGTTCGCAGAACCCTGGGGAGATCATGCCCTGGACTTTTTCGGGTTCCATGGCGTGGTGTGTGCCAGCGTGATCGGGCCGGTCAGCCTGAAGGCGGAAGACCTCTTCCGCCTTGCCACAGGCACAGATCAGTTGCCGGATACCGGCATTCCCGACACGTTTACCCATTGTGTAAATGAGCTTGCACGGGATATGGCCCACGCCCTGGATATGGGCCAGCCACTGGAGCTGCCGGAGCCAGAAGACGGCGACCCGATGAATGCTCTGGAAAACTGGTGTGCGGGCTTCGTCGATACCTTCCTCGAGCATGAGGAGGCCTGGCTGCAGGCTGCGGATGAGGATGAAGTCGCTGACCTTATGGTGCCGATGCTGACACTGTCTGGCCTGTTTGAGGACGAGGACTTCCAGAAAGTCCGGAATGACGAGAAGCTGTCAGCCAAGATGGCAGAGGCCATCCCGGACTCGCTGACCGACCTCTACCTGTTGTTCCACGCGCCGGATTGAAGCCTCAGGCCTCAATCGGTTGCCGAAAATGATGCCAGACGGGCTCCAGCCCCTCTGGCATTTTCATTATGCGCCCCAGCTCACACCAGGGAGCTCCCGGGAAGTGAAAATCACTGCCCTGAGAGGCCCAGAGTTTTTCCCGCCGCGCCAGCTCGGCCACAAAACCCAGATCGCCACTGGATTGGCCCGACACTGACACCTCAATGCCCTGCCCTCCGGCACGGCCGAAATCCGCAGTTAATGCCCGTAAACGGGTTGCTGTGAGACGATATTTCCTGGGATGCGCCAGCACAGCAATCCCGCCGGCCGCCACGATCCATTGCACCACCTCCGGCAACTCCGGCCAACACGCCTTTACATCTCCTGGCTTGCCAGTTCCCAGATACCGTTTAAATGCGTGCGCCACCTTGGGTACAACACCGTCTTCCACCAGAACTTCGGCAAAATGCGGGCGCCCGGGCACGTCCCCTCCGGCCACTTTCGTCGCCCGCTCAAGAAGCTGGTCTACGTTCAGGCGGCTTAGCCTGTCGGCGATCATCCGAGCCCGCTGCCAGCGGTTTTCGTTCTGGCGCTCAAGTGCGGCGAGAAACGCAGGATCACGTTCGTCAAAATCGAGCCCGACCACATGAATGGTATGACTGCGCCAGACACAGGAAAGCTCCACGCCGTTAATCAGGGACAAACCGGAACCTGACGCCGCACCTCTCGCCACCTCGAGACCTGCGATGGTGTCATGATCGGTCAATGCCAGATGGCTAACCCCCTGCTCAACGGCTCTGGCTATCAGGGCCTCTGGAGACAGCGCGCCATCGGATGCTGTGCTATGGCAATGCAGATCAATGCACGTTCTGGAGTCTTGGGGTATAGTCACGAACAATCCTGAATAACGAAACGGGCACCAGTGTATCAGCCTTCAGGCAGTGCCCCTAACCTCAGCTGATCACCGATCGGAGAACCCATGTATTACGCCATCATCAGCGAAGACATTGCCAACAGCCTGCCCCTGCGCAAAGAAGCCCGGCCTGCCCACCTGGCCCGACTGGAACAGCTCAAGGCCGAAGGCCGGTTACTGGTAGCTGGCCCCCATCCGGCCATTGATTCGCCCGATCCGGGCGAAGCAGGCTTCAGTGGCAGCCTGGTCATCGCTGAGTTCGAATCGCTGGAGAAAGCTCAGGCCTGGGCCGATGCCGATCCCTATGTCGATGCCGGCGTGTATGAAAAAGTAATCGTCAAACCCTACAAGGTAGTGCTGCCCTGAACAAAGCGGCCGCCAGCATGAGCGGATTGTAACGCTGTGGTGCTTGAATAGCGGCCACCTTGTGACAGAATTGCGGGTTTAAATCATCAGTAATATCACTATCAGGGAACGTACTCCGTGACACCGCTCCGTCTCCTTTTCAGCCTTGTGCTTATTGTCAGCTCCGTTTCCGTTGCGCAGGCGCGCACCGTCTGGGTCGATGATCAACTCTACCTGCCTGTGCGCTCGGGCGCCGGCACGCAGTACCGTATCATCGAAAATGCCCTCCCCAGTGGCACGCCGCTGGAGGTGCTGGAGACCGGTGACAATTACACCCGCGTACGCACGCCGAAAGGGACGGAAGGCTGGGTTGCGAGCCAATACCTGAGTAACGAACCGATCGCAGCTGATCAGCTTCATCGGGTCAGTCGTCAACTGGACGAAACCCAATCTGAGCTGGCTGAAGCTCGTCAGCAACTGGCCGCCGTTACCGAAGAACGAAATTCTCTGCAGAATGCCGAGAATAATCTTTCCAATCGGGCGGAAGACCTGCAAACTGAACTACAACGCATCAAGAATATTGCCGCTGACTCCATCAATCTTGAGCGTCGTAACCGTGAATTGCGCGAAGAAAACCAGAAACTGCGGAATGATCTGGAAGTACTGACAGCGGAAAATGAGCGTCTTGAGGCCAGCAAAGAATCTGATTTCATGCTTCTGGGCGCGGGCCTCGTGTTTGGCGGCGTACTGCTGGCCCTGATCATTCCCATGCTCAAACCGACAAGAAAAACCGACAACTGGGCGTAAAGGTGATGAAAGATTACTCTGAGAAGCGCGACTTCCATCGTATGCAGGTGAACAGCACCATCACGATTATCGGCAACGATGGTGAAATCCACACCGGTATCTGCCGGGATCTCAGTGCCGCCGGTATGCAAGCAGCAGTGGAACGACCGTTCAGGATTGGCGAGGAGCTGAGAACCCGAATGGAGTCCGCTGGAGATCAGTTCCCGCCCCTGGAGACGCTCGGCGAGGTGGTGCGTTGTGAGCCTGATGGTGATGGTTATCTGCTCGGGATCAACATCATAGAAGTAACCCAATAAAAAACGGCGGCCCAAAGGCCGCCGTTTTTGTCTGTGCCGAGGCCGCGGCTTAAACCAGCGGCTTCTCGGAGACGATGATGCCATTGTTATCGGCATACACGTACTGCCCGGGCTTGAACGTCACACCGTGGAAGGTCACCGGGATATTCAGATCACCGATACCACGCTTTTCAGTCTTGCGCGGTACGGTACCCAGGGCCTGAACGCCCAGATTAGTCTGTCCAATCTCATCTACATCACGGATGCAGCCATAGATGATCAGGCCAGCCCAGCCGTTTTCCGCGGCTTTCTCGGCCAGCATATCCCCCAGCAGGGCATTGCGCTTGGACGCGCCACCGTCAACCACCATCACGCGGCCGTTCCCGGGCAGCCCAACCTGCTCTTTCACCACTGAGTTGTCTTCAAAACACTTCACGGTCACGATCTCACCGCCGAACTGGCGCACGCCACCGTAATTATTGAAGCCAGGTTCGACCACCTGCACTTCCGGAAATTCGTCACACAGATCCGGAGTAATAATCTTGCTCACGTTGTCGCTCTCCTTTTCCCAAGTGTTGGTGATCAGTCGATCTTCTCGTCGGCCAGGAAGAACCAGGTATCGAGTACCGAATCCGGGTTCAGAGACACAGTATCAATGCCCTCATCCATCAGCCACTTGGCCAGATCCGGATGATCTGACGGGCCCTGACCACAGATGCCAATATACTTACCGGTTTTCTTGCAGGCCTGGATAGCGTTGGACAAGAGCGCCTTTACCGCATCGTTACGCTCATCGAACAGGTGGGCAATGATGCCAGAATCCCTGTCCAGACCGAGCGTCAGCTGAGTCAGATCGTTGGAACCAATGGAGAAGCCATCAAAGTGCTCCAGGAACTGCTCAGCCAGAATGGCATTGGCCGGCAGTTCACACATCATGATGACCCGCAGGCCGTTCTCACCACGCTTCAGGCCGTTTTCCGCCAGCAGATTCACCACCTGCTCAGCTTCGCCGACAGTCCGTACGAACGGCACCATCACTTCAACGTTGGTCAGGCCCATTTCATTGCGGACTTTCTTCAGAGCCCGACACTCAAGCTCGAAACAGTCGCGGAAGGTATCGGAGATATAGCGCGACGCTCCGCGGAAGCCCAGCATCGGGTTCTCTTCGTCCGGCTCGTACAGAGTGCCGCCAATCAGATTGGCGTACTCATTGGATTTGAAGTCGGACAAACGCACAATCACTTTCTTCGGAGCGAACGCCGCTGCCAGGGTGGAAATGCCTTCCACCAGCTTGTCCACGTAGAAATCCACCGGTGAGGCATAGCCGGAAATGCGCTTTTCCACGGTCTGTTTGATGTCACGGGGCAGACCGTCAAAGTTCAACAGCGCTTTCGGGTGCACGCCGATCATCCGGTTAATGATGAACTCAAGGCGGGCCAGGCCCACACCTTCATTGGGCAGCGCCTGGAAGTCAAAGGCTCGGTCGGGGTTACCCACGTTCATCATGATCTTGAACGGAATGTTGGGCATGGAGTCCACGGTATTCTCACGCAGCTCGAAGTCCAGAGCACCCTCGTAGATCATACCGGTGTCACCTTCGGCGCAGGAGACGGTCACGTCCTGACCATCCTTGAGCACCTCGGTGGCATCGCCACAGCCCACAACCGCCGGAATACCCAACTCCCGGGCAATAATGGCCGCATGGCAGGTACGGCCGCCACGGTCGGTAACAATGGCGGAAGCCCGCTTCATCACCGGCTCCCAGTCCGGGTCGGTCATATCGGTAACCAGCACGTCGCCAGCCTGTACCCGGTCCATTTCGTTAATGCTGGTGATGATCTTCACCGGGCCACTGCCGATCTTGTGGCCGATACTGCGACCTTCCACCAGCACTTTGCCGGTTTCCTTCAGCAGATAACGTTCCATCACATTGGCAGCTGCGCGGCTCTTGACCGTTTCCGGCCGGGCCTGAACGATGTAGATCTTGCCGTCATCACCATCTTTAGCCCACTCAATATCCATCGGGCGCTGGTAATGCTTTTCAATGATCATGGCCTGCTTGGCCAGTTCTTCCACTTCCGCATCGGTGATGGAAAAACGATTACGGTCTTCCTGCTCCACCTTCACGGTTTCAACAAACTTACCCTCACCCGGTTCGGAATGGTAAACCATCTTGATGGCCTTGCTGCCGAGGTTACGGCGCAATACCGACGGACGTCCGGCTTCCAGGGTCGGTTTGTGTACGTAGAATTCGTCAGGGTTTACGGCACCCTGCACCACAGTTTCACCGAGGCCGTATGAGGAGGTAATAAACACCACATCGCGGAAACCGGACTCGGTATCCAGGGTGAACATAACACCGCTGGAAGCGGTTTCACTGCGAACCATCTTCTGGATACCGGCAGACAACGCTACCAGCTTGTGATCGAAACCATGGTGCACGCGATAGGAGATCGCCCGGTCATTAAACAGGGAGGCAAACACCTCCTTCACCGAGGTACGAACCTGCTCCAGACCCACCACGTTCAGGAAAGTTTCCTGCTGGCCGGCGAAAGAGGCATCAGGAAGATCCTCGGCGGTGGCGGAGGAACGCACCGCGACAGCCATCTGATCGTTACCGGCCTGAAGCTTGGCATAGGCTTCTTTCAAGGCGTTATCCAGAACTTCCGGAAACGCGGTGTCGATTACCCACTGGCGAATCTGGGAGCCAACCCGCGCCAGTTCGTTAACGTCGTTGACATCCAGGGCATCCAGGGCTTCGTCAATGCGGTCTTTCAGGCCGTCGGTGGCCAGGAATTCACGGTAAGCATGAGCAGTGGTAGCGAAACCGCCAGGGACGGTAACACCAGCATTGGCGAGATTACTGATCATTTCACCGAGGGAGGCATTCTTGCCTCCAACCCGGTCTACGTCGGACATTCCCAGGTGGTCAAACCAGATAATGTAATCTTCCAAAGCGTGTCTCCCTTGAGTCTGTGTAGCGCGGAGTCTCGAATCTGGCGTGTATGATACTGTAAGCTGCGGAAATTACCTAGGGAGGCAACCAAAGACTCCCGGGAACAAGTTCAAACCAGACCGGATACGACCATGAAAAGAACGGCGTTTTTTATCTCTGATGGCACTGGCCTTACGGCAGAAGCGCTCGGCCATGCCCTTTTGGCGCAGTTTGAAAAAATCGAGTTTGAGCGGGTTACCGTGCCCTATATCGACGATGAGGAGAAGGCCCGGGATCTTGTCAGCCGCATCAACAAAGCGTCGGAAATCGATGGGGAACGGCCGCTGGTATTCGACACCATCGTTAATGGCGGCATCAGGGAAATCATCAGCCGGGCCGACGGCTTTATGGTAGATATCTTCGGAACCTTCCTGAACCCTCTGGAGCAGGAACTCAACTCGTCGTCCTCCTACTCCGTAGGCAAATCCCACTCCATCAATAACGCGGGCAGCTACGAGCGTCGGATCCACGCAGTCAACTTTGCGCTGGACAATGACGACGGTGCCCGCACCCGGCATTACGACGAGGCCGACCTGATTCTGATCGGAGCATCCCGCAGCGGTAAAACGCCCACTTGCCTGTACCTGGCCCTGCAGTATGGCATCAAGGCCGCCAACTATCCGATTACCGAAGAAGATCTGGACGACCAGAAGATGCCCGCCGCGCTCCGGCCCCATAAGGAAAAACTGTTTGGCCTGACCATCGAACCGGAACGCCTTGCCACCATTCGTAACGAGCGCCGGCCAAACTCCCGCTACTCGTCGCTGCAACAATGCATGCATGAGATTGAGGAAATCGAATTAATGTACAAGCGGGAGCGGATTCCCTATCTGAATACTACGGCGTATTCCGTTGAGGAAATCTCGACCAGAATCATGGTGACAACGGGCCTGAAGCGGCACCGCTGAGGCAGGAAACCCGGCAGAGAGCCAATGGCCCTCTGCCAGTCAGATCAAAGTTCCTGAATGTCCATGCCAAGCCCTTCCACAACCGCACGGTTGTCGGGGCTTGTCACCACGGCCACATTGGCCTTTTCAGGCGCAAGCCAGGTCTTGGCCACGCGCTTAAGCTCGTCCAGAGTGACACCAAGAACCCTCTCACGGAAACGTGCGCGCTGCTCCGGCGTACGCCCGAACAGCCTGTTGTGGTAAGCATGGCGAGCCGCTCCGGCTGGCGAGCGGGGGCGGTCGAGTTGGCCGATCACACCCAGGATAGCCTCTTCCAGAGCCTGGTGCTCATGCGCTTCGCTGTACAACCAGTTCAGCGCTGCATCGAAGTCATCCAGGGTTTCCGCAAGGCGTGGATCGCGATAGGAGAAGAACCGGAAAACACCATTCACGCTGTCCTGGCCGGCGCCACCACCGTAGGCCCCGCCTTTTTCACGGATGGCCCGGTGCAGATAACCGTTCCGGAGAAAGCCTCCCAGTACCGTCAGCGCAGCCGCATCGGGATGATCCACCGCAACCGTCGGGTAGGCTTTGGCACAGAAATTGACCTGGGTAGATGTCAGCCAGGCCTCCCGGGTGTTGTAGCTGACCGGCTCCATGGACCAGTTACCCTCACCCTCTGCAGACACTCCGCTCCAGCAAGTGCCCAACTCATCCAGCATGGGCGACAACTGGTCGTCCTCACCAATCAGCAGGAACTGGCGGTTCTGGCTGCGAATACGGTTGTGCAGCGCGGCCAGCTTGCCACAGAAATCGGCCAGGCCGGCTTCATCTTTGAGCTGCTGATCAAGCTCCTTGGTACCACGAATTCCAGCCAGACCACCCAGACGGTACGACAACCAGGCACCGGAACTGACGCCCTGAGCCGCTGCGCCCATGGCCAGGGCATGCCCGCTGCCCGTCACCGCCTGCTCACGGCGAGCCCGGATCTGGGCAATGATCTCACGAACACGCTCTTTTTCGTCAAAACGGGCCCCGGTGTAGACATCCTTCAGCAGGCGGGTCAGCGCTTTGCTGTTGCGGCTCAGCGCCTTGCCACTGAAAATCAGATAGCCGGTCATGGCCTGAACATCATCAATCTGCCCCTTGGCAGTAAAAGAAGCGCCGATGCCGCCAGATTCCGCAGAAATACGATCCTGCATTTGCAAGTAATCCAGCTCTCCACACCCCACTTCGGAAATCAGAGTGGTGTAATAAGGCAACAGCAACAGTTCGTCTTTGCTCAGAGCCGGCAGCGGTAGCACCACCTGCTGATACACCAGGCCATTAGTGCCTCGGGAATAAACGGTCGCACCGGTTTCGGCATCGTACCGTCCCTCCGGCTCCGGCATCTGCAGCGGCACATCATCCAGCCCAACCTTGGGCAGTATGGAATCATCATCCTTGCGCATCTGGCGCTCTTCCAGTGCCTGAGCACGCTGCACAATATGGCTGATATCATCGTCGGACAGCTCCGCCTTGCGCCGGGCAAGGGCATCCTTGATGGCCTGCTGACGACGGCCTTCGAGTTTTTCATCCGGGCGCAAAGTCAGGGTTACCCGGTGCGGGTTCTCCAGCAACTTGCGCCGGATCAGCCCGGGCACATACTCGGGATCCTTGATCTTTTCCCTCAATGTCGCCAATACCGGCTCGAGATCCAGCAGTTCCACCGGATCACCACCATGAACCATGGGGGCAATCGCGCTCATGATCAGTTGCAAGCCGTAGGGGAACTGGTCTCCGGCAATCTCCCGCTGGTGCAGTTCCAACTGATGCAGGATGGCCTCGAGGCGCTCCTGGCTGACACCGTCATCCACCACCTTCTGCAGCGTAGACTCAATCAGCTGTTCCAGATCCGCCCTGCGCTCCGGCTCGCTGCCCTCAATACCGCAAACGAAGGTCATTTCCCGGTTGGAATCCTCCAGCCCGCACATGGGAGACGGCGCATGGCCCAGGTCTGTGGTTTCCAGCGCCCGCATCAACGGCGATGCGCTGTTTTCCAGCAAGACGGCAGACAATAACTGGCCTTCAAGATTTTCCTGCAGGTCGAAGCTGTGGCCCAGCAACCACCCCATCACAATGTGGGTCTTGTTGTCGGTGCTCTCACCTTCATTTACCGCATAGCCCTGCTCTACCCGGACCGGCGCGAACATGCGCTTCTCGTCTTTCACCGGCAGTTCAATATCCAGCCGATCGAACCGTTTCAGCGCCAGCTCTTCAAACTTCTCGTGGTGTTCCCGGGCCGGGATATTGCCGTAGGTCGCAAAAATCGCATTGCTCGGGTGGTAGTGGTGGCGATAGAACTTCACCAGGTCGTCATAACTCAGATCGACAATATGATCCGGCTCGCCGCCGCTGTTGTAGTGATAAGTGGTGGTCGGGAACAGATGGCTTGTCAGGTTCTGCCAGAGCTGGGAGGTAGGTGCACTCATCGCCCCTTTCATCTCGTTGTAGACCACACCCCGGTATACCAGGTCGCTGGATGGGTCATCCGGCTTGTCAAATTCCAGGCGATGACCTTCCTGTGCAAAATCCAGCGGGTCCAGCTTGGAGAAGAACACGGAATCCAGGTATACCGACAGCAGATTGTCGAAGTCCTTTCGGTTCATGCTGGCAAAGGGATAAGCGGTCCAGTCGCTGCTGGTGAACGCATTCATGAAAGTGTTCAGGGAGCGGCGAATCATCATGAAGAACGGATCACGCACCGGATAACGCTCACTGCCGCACAGGGCGGTATGCTCCAGGATGTGGGCGACACCGGTCGAATCCATCGGGAACGTTCGCAAGGCAACGAAGAATACGTTCTCGTCGTTGTCCGCTGCCAGGTGTAGATGGCGTGCACCGGTCTTTTTGTGGCGATACTCCTCAACCTCAAGGTTCAGGGTGCCGATCCGGTGACTGCGAAGTTTCTCAAAAGCCGGATGGATTGCATTGTCAGTCACTGCAGCCATTAAA
>NZ_DIHV01000086.1:72847-75116 GCF_002420325.1 Marinobacter sp. UBA5687 | reverse complement strand
GTGGAAGCAGCAGGACTACGAAGCAAAACTGGTGAATAGCCCCGAGGAACTGGAGCGCTTCCTGAAGCCTCTGGCGGAGGCCGGTGTCGACATCTTCCACGCTTCCACCCGCCGCTTCTGGGAACCGGAGTTCGAAGGTTCCAATCTGAACCTGGCCGGCTGGACCCAGAAGATCACTGGTAAACCGACCATGTCGGTTGGCAGTGTGGGCCTGACCGAAGACTTCATCAGCGGCACCTTCGCCAGCAAGAAAGAGTCGGTCGAGCAGTCTGGCATCGATGAGCTGGTTGAGCGCATGAACAACGGTGAATTCGATCTGATCGCCGTTGGCCGTGCCCTGCTGCAAGACCCTGAGTGGCTGGTGAAAGTGAAAGAAGGCCGCCTGAACGAAGTGGAAGCCTTCGCCAGGAAGTCTCTGGCCAAACTCTACTGATCGAACTTACCCCTTCGATCGTGCCTGCCGCGCGCCCTCGGGCCCGCGGCTTTTTTGGGTCTGAAATCTGTCCGGTTCGTAATCGCAGCAATCGCCAGAAACGCTATGCTGTAGGCAGATTGTTGCTATTCACCAGACAAGGAGTTGGATATGGCTTTGATGCGTCATCTCAAACTGGCTGGGCTGGCTGCGGTATTGATCACCCTGGTGGGTTGCGCCACTGTCGGCCGGGATTTTGCCACTCACAATGTCGACCAGATAACGATCGGTGAGACGACCCGCGCCGAGATACAGGAGATGTTCGGTGAGCCCTGGCGCACCGGTATTGAAGACGGCAAGCGCACCTGGACTTACGGCAAGTATCGCTGGTCCGCCTTTGGTGATGATGAAACCACGGATCTGGTGGTCCGTTTCAATAACGACGGCACGGTATCCTCTTACGTATACAACACCACCGAATAAAAGCTCCCGGGCGCCGGCCTGACCTCAATTAGCGGCCGGCGCCTGTTTCAGCGCCAGAATCTGCCCGGAATCCAGTTCCTCGATTAATGCCCCCCGGAACTGCCGGTTGATGAACCGCTCCGTTTCCACCTGAATCCGCTCCCGCTGCCCGGGCTTCTCGATATAGTCCATGGCCCGGAACAGGATGTAGCGGATGGTCATGTTGGAAATCTCCTGTACCACCACCTCATCGACGCCGGGCACCAGCCCGCGCTCCAGAATATCCTCGGCCATTTCCCGGGCGCTGGCGTCCAGCTGTGCTTCGAGAGCCCGGCGTAACACGGGCGACGGGCCGTGCAGTTCCCTGACCGCCACCGTGGTTGCCGCCGGGTTGGCCAGGAAGTAGTGGTACACAAAGGTGACGGTGTCGTGGGAGGCCTGTTCCGAGGAATCCGCCATCTGCCGCAGCTGCCGTACACCGGCTTTCATGTCCTCGGCGATATACCCCAGTACCTGCAAACCGAATTCGTCCAGATTGCGGAAGTGCCGGTAAAAGGTATTCGGGTTCAACCCCGCCTCCCGGGCCAGTTCCCGTAGGCCCAGTGAGGTCAGGCTGCGGCTTTGGGTAATCAGCCTCAGTGCGGCCTGAACCAGTTTCAGTTTTCCGCCGGCAAGTCGTTGCATCGAGTCGTGTTTCCTTTGGGCATTGGGCCAACAACCTGTCACTCAGGGCCATTCCTGTGCGCGCGGGTATACAGGTGTCTACTTTGACCGGTATACATGTGTCTACCGGTCATGATGACCACACCGACAACAACAGGCAAGGCCCTTCAGGCCACACAGGAGTGCAGCAATGAAACAAACCGCCAAGATCGCCATTATCGGCACCGGTTTTTCCGGCCTGGGCATGGCCATCAAGTTGAAAGAGGCCGGTTTTGACGACTTTGTGATTCTGGAGCAGAGCGACAACGTCGGCGGCACCTGGCACGACAACCACTACCCGGGCTGCGCCTGCGATGTTCAATCTGCCCTGTATTCCTTCTCCTTTGAGCAGAATCCGAACTGGACCCGCATGTTTGCTCCCCAGCCGGAGATTCAGGCGTACCTGCGGCATTGCGCCGAGAAATACGGTTTGATGGAACACATTCGTTTTAACACCCACGTGGCTGGTGCCCGTTGGGATGAGGCCAACTCGGGCTGGGTGGTGGAAACCTGCAACAGTGCAAAGCTCTGGGACTACATGGAAAAGAAAGGTCTGAAGCCCGGGGATGAGCTGGACCGCAGCGACAAGGCCCTGCCGCCAATCCGCAAGCTGCGAAGCGAGATCCTGGTGTCCGGCATGGGCGGCCTGAGCACCCCCGCGTATCCGGAGATCAAGGGCATAGACACGTTCAC
>NZ_DIHV01000086.1:54492-72442 GCF_002420325.1 Marinobacter sp. UBA5687 | reverse complement strand
TCGGCCATCCAGTTCGTGCCGGAAATCGCCAAAGAGGCCGCCCATCTGGACCTTTACCAGCGTACGCCGCCCTGGATCATGCCCAAGCCTGACCGGGAAATCCGGCCATTGGAACGGGCCATGTTCCGTCGGTTCCCGCAAACCCTGAATGCGTTCCGCCAGAGCATTTACTGGATGCTGGAAGCCCGGGTGCTTGGCTTCGTGGGTAACCCGCGCATTCTGAAAGTCGGTGAGTTACAGGCCCGTCGACACATCCGCAACCAGATCAAGGACAAGGAACTGCGCAAGAAAGTGACGCCGGATTTCCATTTCGGCTGCAAGCGGGTGCTGATCTCCAACAACTACTACCCGGCCCTGGACCAGGAGCACGTGGACGTACTGACGGAGGGCGTTCGCGAAGTGAAAGGTAACACCATCATCGACAACAATGGCACCGAGCGCCCGGTGGATTGTATTGTCTATGGCACCGGCTTCAAGGCCCAGGAACCCATTCCCCGGGGCATGATCTTCGGCCGTGGGGGCCAGGATCTGCTCGACGCCTGGCGTGAGGGCGCGGAAGCCTACAAAGGCACCACCGTGGCCGGCTTTCCAAACTTCTTCATGCTGATGGGTCCCAACACCGGGCTGGGCCACAGCTCCATGGTGTACATGATCGAGTCCCAGGTGCAGTACGTGCTGGATGCCATCAAGAAGATGGACCACCGAGGCTGGAAGAGCGTGGAAGTGAAAGAGGATGCCTACAGCCAATACAACGCCTCTATACACGCCAAACTCGGCGACTCCGTGTGGCAGACCGGTTGCAAGAGCTGGTATGTGAACGAGAACGGCAAGAACACCACCTTGTGGCCAGGCTTCACCTGGCAGTTCCGACAGCAGACCCGGCGGTTTGATGCCGAGCAGTATGTGTGTGAATCGGCGGAGGTGATGGAGCAGGGTGGGGAGCCGGCATTGGCTGGTTAAAACGGTAGATAATGATGCGCCCGAGGCAGGATGCTTCGGGCGCTATGAATATGATGTAAGCCACACCACCCCAACGAGTGGTTGGTAGTTTTCGCGTTCCTGAAATACCATAAGCACCCCGATCCACTGGAACACGGATCATGAACTGGCGCCCTTGGTTATTCGGCGCTTGTTGCTAAGCCTGAAATTTCAGCAGGGAACGCATGAATACGGAACAGGATACCGATTACCAGTACCGCGAGCGGGTGGTAGTGCCCCGCCCGGACAAAGAACTTCGCTTTCGGAACGGACGAATCCCCGGGTATTTTTCGATATTTCTCGGTGGCTTGAGCCTGGCGGCGGTGCTCGCCTACCTGTTCCCTTCCTATCTGACCACCACTGATCTTCGTGCCGCGTATGATGCCGAGGCGCTTCAGGATGTCCTGAAGTACGGTATGTGGTTCTCCCTGTTTTTCGGCATTACCACCTTCATTCTTGATCGGCGCAAACGGCTTGGCGCTGCAGGTATTGCCATGACGCTGATCGCGTTTGCCCTGGGTGGCTACAACGTGCCGGTCGGGCCGGTGGAGCCGAAACCTCTGTCTCTTGGCGTGGACTGGCTGATTCTGGCCTTTCTGGGTTCCACCATTGTCTTTACCAGCCTGGAGAAGCTCTTTCCGAAGTATCGGGAGCAGGTCATCTTGCGGGATCAGTGGGGGCTGGATTTCTTTTACTTCTGCCTCAATCACCTGCTGATCTCGGCGGTTCTGCTGTTTGGCAACTTCCTGGTAACGCGCTTTGAATGGGTGGCCAGCGACAGTCTTCAGGCGGCTATCCAGAGCACGTCGCTATGGCTGCAGGTGGTTCTGCTGATTCTGGTGGCCGACTTCGTGCTGTATTGGGAGCATCG
Source organism: Marinobacter sp. UBA5687 (assembly GCF_002420325.1). NCBI lineage: Bacteria > Pseudomonadati > Pseudomonadota > Gammaproteobacteria > Pseudomonadales > Marinobacteraceae > Marinobacter > Marinobacter sp. UBA5687. The sequence goes on along the minus strand of NZ_DIHV01000086.1, from coordinate 70,593 downwards.
GGTATTCCATGAAGTCCGGCGGCTGTGGCTGTTCCATGCCGTCCACCATTCGGTGGAAACCATGGACTGGCTGGCCGGTTCCCGTGCGCATGTGGTTCAGATATTTATTGAGCGTGGGTTGGTTATGCTGGCCCTGTATCTGCTCGGCGCCAGCAAGGAAGCGCTGGATATCTACGTCACGTTTGCCGCGTTGCAGGCCATCATCATTCACAGCAATCTCAATGTGCCCTGGGGGCCGCTCAAGTACCTGTTGGTAACGCCGCAGTTCCACCACTGGCACCACAGCTCAGAGAAGCCGGCCATCGATACCAATTATTCAGCACACACGGTGCTCTTTGACCGACTGTTCGGCACCTATCATTTCCCGAAAGCGCACTGGCCAGCGGAGTATGGCACAACCCAGAAACTGCCGGGTTCCTATCTGGGGCAGCTGTTCTACCCGTTCCGCAGGCGGTGACCGGCAGTTGCCGTCACGGTGATGCAATGGGATGATGCGCGGGTTGTGTGCTGCCCGGCACGCATTCACCCATCATCTGAAACCGGCAGGATGTCATGGCCAACCGAACTTCAACCCGACTGAACAAATACATCAGCGAGAGCGGTATGTGCTCCCGTCGGGATGCCGACCGGTTCATCGAGCAGGGCAACGTGCACATCAACGGTCGCCGGGCCCAGGTGGGCGATCAGGTGTTGCCCGGAGATGTGGTGAAGGTCAATGGCCAGGTGGTGGAGCCGAGAGACGAAGAAGATCTGGTGTTCATTGCCCTGAATAAACCGGTGGGTATTGTCAGCACCACCGACAGCGCGGAGAAAGACAACATCCAGCGTTTTGTCGGCCACAGTGAACGGATTTTTCCCATTGGCCGGCTCGACAAGGATTCCCAAGGGCTGATTTTCCTGACCAGCAATGGCGATCTGGTGAACAAGATCCTGCGCGCCGGCAATAATCACGAGAAGGAATACTTGGTCACGGTCGACAAGCCGGTCACCCGGGAATTCGTAGAGGGAATGAGCAACGGTGTGCCGATTCTGGGTACCATGACCAAGCGCTGCAAGGTCGAAAAGGTGTCCCGGTTTGTGTTCCGCATTACCCTGGTTCAGGGTCTGAATCGCCAGATTCGCCGTATGGCGGAGTACTTTGGCTACGAGGTGACCAGGCTGGAGCGGGTGCGCATCATGAATGTCAGTCTGCAGGGATTGCCCGTGGGCGCCTGGCGGGATCTGACCGAGAAGGAGCTGGCGGTACTGTTCGATGCCATCCGGGATTCCTCGTCTGAGGCGGCGGAGCCTGCTGGCAGCAAACCCCGGAAGAAGCCTGCGGGTGCGAGGGCCCCTCGCCCGGGGCCCGGAGGCAAACCGGCGCGGGGTGGCGCAAAAGCTGGCGGGAAGTCACCGGCTGGTAAAGGGCGAAAAGGCCCCGGTTCCGGGCCCGGTAAACGGCCCTCTGGTAAACCCGGTGGCGGCCCAAAGCCGGGTGGTCGTGGTCCGGGGTCCAAGGGTAAGCCATCGAAACCGGGCAAGCCCCGCAAGCCGTCCATCAAGAAACGTTGAGTACCCATAGGTTCTCTTCCTTACGGCAAAAAAGCCTTTCGGACGCTATGCTTACCGGCTTTAACCCTGTGCCGGATTTGCCCGAATGTTTGAAACGTTTTTCTCTACCTATCTCAGCAGCACCATCCGATTCCTGTTCCTGCTGGCGCCATTTTTCGTGGTCACCATGTTCCTGGCCCTCACTCGGGGGCTCTCGATGGCGGAGAAAACCTCCATCATTCGTCGGGCCTGTGTCTCGGCCTTTATTCTGGGTGTGATCCTGTTCTTCGCCGGCCCGCTGTTGTTCAACGCCATTGGCATCACCCTGAACTCCTTCCGCATCGGTGCCGGCAGCCTGCTGTTCCTCACCGCCATCAGTCTGGTGAACAGTGGCACCCGTAACCACGCCACCGGGTTGCCCGAAGAGGATCGGGATGACATCGCGGTGGTGCCCCTGGCCATTCCTGTCATGATTGGCCCGGCGACCATTGGTGCCATCATGGTTTACGGCGCCGAGCTTAAAGCGGTGCCGGAAGTGGCCGGTGGTCTGCTGGGCCTGGTGTCGGGTTTGCTGATTCTGGCGGGATTGCTGCGCTTGTCCGGTTATCTGGAGAAAGCGTTGGGCAAGACCGGCCTGAACATTATGTCGAAGATCAGCGGCCTGATTCTTTCCGCGATGGCGGCAGAAATCGTGCTGACCGGTATTGCCGGCTTCATTGCCAGTACCTCGGGCGCCTGAGACAATCCGGTCGTTATTTCTGGATGGGATGAGTCATGCCCGCGAACACCATTGAGAATAATCGCAGCCGGTTCAATTTTGATGGCATCGATGCCATCTGGCTTTTCGGCTATGGCTCGCTGATCTACAAAGTGGATTTCCCGTTCCTGGAGCAACGCCCGGCAGCCATTCGTGGTTGGGCTCGGCGGTTCTGGCAGGGTTCTCATGATCACCGTGGCACCCCCGAAGCGCCCGGGCGGGTGGTCACACTGATTGAGCAACCCGATGCCGTATGCAGGGGCGTAGCCTATCGGGTGTCACCCAACGTCTTCGAGTATCTGGATGTGCGGGAAAAGAACGGCTATCTGCGCTTCAGTACCACCATGACCTTTGACGATGGCAGTCATGCCGAGGGGCTGGTGTACATCGCTACGGAAGACAATGAGGCCTTTCTGGGCGAGGCACCGGAAGCGGACATTGCGCGGCAGATTGCCCTCGCCACGGGGCCTAGCGGCCCCAATTCGGAGTATTTGCTCAGGCTGGCCGATTCGCTGCGTCAGCTGGGTGATGATTGTTCACACACCTTTGCCATCGAGGCCTGTCTTCGGGCGGAAGAACGGCTACCCCGTTGATTTGTCTCCTCGGCGGTCTCCCGCTCCGCCGGGTTGAATCCCCGGGCGGGTGACCGCTTCCGGTGCCGCAGGCCAATCAGTACCAGCGGCACGACAATCATCAGGCTGCCCGCCAGGAACCACAGGTCGGGTACCTCACCAAACCAGATCCAGCCAATGGCGACCGCCCAGATCAGCCCGGTGTATTCGGCGCTGGTGACCTGGTTGGCATCTACCTGCCGGTAGGCCAGCAACACGGTGATGTTGTAGCCCAGGATGAACAGGGCGGAACCGGCGGCGCTGATCAGGATTTGCGGGTTCCAGGCCGCGCCTTCCCAGAGTGCCAGGGCGGCGGCCGCCGGGACGATCAGCAGGTAGTTCAGAAACAGTTTATGGACGGTGGTTTGTTCCTTGGGCAACTGGCGCACCATGACGGCGTTGATGGCCAGGGCGAAGGCAGAGCCGAGGGCGGCGATGACGGCCCAGTTGAAGTCCACCGGTCGCAGGATGACGATGATGCCGGCAAAGCCGCTGAACACAGCAGTCACACTGAGCGGCGTCAGTTTTTCTCTGAAGAATACGGCGGACAGTACCATCACCAGGATGGGCGCGGCGTAGAACAGGGCGTTGGCGGTGGCCAGTGGCAGGTTGGTCAGTGCCACCACCATGCAGACGATGCCGACCAGATGGATGTGCGCGCGGATGGCGTGGACTTTCAGGCCGCCGAAGAGGTTGTTGCGGTCGAGTTTGCGGGCGAGCGGGAGCAGGAACGCCAGGGTGAGGACGCAGCGCAGGAAGGCGAACTGGAAGACGGGGGCGCCGGGGTCCAGGAGTTTGATGAAGACGTCTGAGAGTATGGCCATGGCGTTGCCGATGACCAGCAGCAGAATGGCGCTGTTGACGGTTTTGCCTGACATTTTACCTCCCCGATTCCCGACCTATGGTGCTTGAGGCGCTCGGCCGGGTTGCTTCCGAAAACCGCTGTGAATACATCCCTGTACGCTTGCTCTCCGCCTTCCCTGGCTCCGAGCATTTTCGGAAGCAACCCGGCCGATCACCTCTCTGAACTGTCAGGGGGAGTCTATCTATGCTTAACTATCCGATAAAATGATCAATATTCCCCATTCATTAGAAGATTAGATAACAGGCAGCGATGAGACTCCCACCTCTAAAAGCCCTCCCAGTATTTGAAGCCGCCGCCCGGCTGAACAGTTTTTCAGCGGCCTCGGAAGAACTGGCCATCACCCAGAGCGCGGTCAGCCACCAGATCAAACAGCTGGAAACCTATCTGGGCGAGCGGTTGTTCTGGCGCTCTGGTCGTCGGGTGACGTTGACCGATGAGGGGCGGCAGTATTTCGATGCCATTGGCTCGGCTCTGCTTCAGATTGAGCGGGCCAGTGAGCAGTTGCTGGGGCATGAGGAGAGTCGGTTGCGGTTGTCGGTGTTCAGTTCGTTCGCCGTGCGCTGGCTGGTGCCCCGGTTGCCGGATTTGCAGCGGCTGCATCCGCAGATTGATCTGGCGCTGGAGATGAGTAGCGAGAACCCGGTGCTTTCGGATCGGGTAGCGGATTGTTTCATCACCATTCACCGGGATTCCCGGGCCTACAGTTACGATTTGCTGTATGAGGAGCGGCTGTTTCCGGTCTGTAGTCAGGACTACTGGCAACGTATGCGCCGGGAGCTGGGACGGGATGCGGAGCCGGAGCGGCGGGATGAGCAACCGGTGTCGCCGGGTGAGATGGCGTGGTTTCCGCTGTTATCCACTCACAGCATTTTCGACCGGCCGGCCGGAGATTGGGAAGCCTGGTACAGCGCGGCAGGAGAATTGATGCCCTCGGGCACTCGCGTGCAGCACTTCAGCCATATGCTGTTGGCGCTTGAGGCGGCGCGGTTTCATCAGGGCATTGCCCTGACCAATGACTACATGCTGAGTACCCGGAAGGATTCTGAAGATTTCGTGCGGTTGCCGACGCATTCGGTGGTGACCGGCGACAAATTTTACTTTGCCTGGAAGACCAGCCGCCGGCGGGAGCGCGGGATTCAGACGCTGCGCCGGTGGTTGGTGGATGAGGCGATTCGGGGTGGCTTGAGGGGCGAGTGACCGCCCCTCAATGAGAGGGTAGCTAAGCTCAGCCTTTGGACGGCCGCTCCACCACCTTGCGCTTGCCTTTGGCGCTTTTGGCGAGGGATTTCAGTCCATCGGCATCAAAGGCATCCACCCGGATGACGTCGTAGAGTGCCGTCAGGGCTTCTTCCAGTTTCGGGCACTCCTCTGCTTTGACAATGCCCTGGGCACAGGCCCAGTCCACCAGTTCCTTGCGCTGGTGGCCCATCAGCAGGGCGATGCCATCCACTTCGTCTTCGTCCCGGCTGCGGATCGCTTCGTGCAGTTTGTGGCGGGATTCCTCGGTTTCGTTTGCCAGTCGATAGGCGTTGAGTACACGTCCGAGCGAATCGCTGGGATCGGCATTGATGTAGGTGCCCCGGCTGATGCGCTGGCGCACAGGCGTGTCGTTCACGATGGTAGCCGCCACTTTGGCACCGAGCTTGTCATCCGGGCCGTTCAGGCCGGTGGCGCCGAGTGGGAACACCAGCAAACGCAGCGGCCAGCGCAGGGCGGGGACCGGGAAGTTTATGATGGCTTCACGCATGGAGTCCTGCAGGTCGTGCAGACAGGTTTGCAGGCACCATTCCACCAGATCCCGTTGGTCGTCCGGGTAGCCTTCCTCATGCCATTGCTTGATCACGGCGGTGGCGTAGTAAAGCTGTACCAGGCAGTCGGCCATGCGGCCAGACAGCCGCTGGCGGGCTTTCAGGCCGCCGCCGACGGTGAGCAGGGTCACGTCGGTCATCAGGGCAAAGGCGGCCGAGAAACGGCCCAGCTGGCGGTAGTATTTCTGGATGTCACCCTGGCGGGGTGCGCTTTCCAGCCAGCCTTTACTCAGGCCCAGAACGAAGGCACGCAGGGCATTTCGGGTAGTGTGGGCCAGGTGGCGGTAGAAGATGCCGTCGAACTTCTTCGCGGCTTGATCCTGGTCTTCCATGCCCGCCGCTTCGATTTCCTCAACAATAAAGGGGTGGCAACGGATGGCGCCCTGGCCGAAGACCATCAGGCTGCGGGTCAGGATGTTGGCGCCTTCCACGGTAATGCCGATAGGCACGGCCTGGTAGGCCCGTGCCAGGAAGTTGCGGGGGCCGGTGATCACGCCCCGGCCGGCGACCACGTCCATAGCGTGGTTGATCACTTCCCGCATCAGGTCTGTGTTGCGGTATTTCAGCACCGCGGAAGGTACCGACGGGCGAACGCCCCGGTCCAGCATACCGGCGGTCAGCAGGCGGGCTGCGTCCATCATGTAGGTGTAGCCGGCAATGGGTTCCAGGGCTTCCTGTACGCCTTCAAACTGGCTGATGGAGCGGCCGAACTGCTCCCGGGTGTAGGCGTAGGAACCGGTCGCCAGGCTGGCCAGTTTGCCGGCGCCGGTGCCCAGAGCGGGCAGGGAGATGGAGCGGCCGATGGACAGGCATTCCAGCAACATTTTCCAGCCCTTGCCGAGCATGTCCTGGCCGCCAATTACCTGTTCCATGGGGATGAAGACTTCAGTGCCCCAGGTGGGGCCGTTCATGAAGACCGTGTTCATGGGCAGGTGGCGGGCACCGGCATTCACTCCGTCGGTATCCCGCGGCACCATCACACAGGTGACACCGATCTCGTCCTGCTCGCCAAGCAGGTGCTCGGGGTCGTAAACCTTGATGGCGAGGCCGATCAGCGTAGCGACCGGCGCCAGGGTGATGTAGCGCTTGTTCCAGGTCACTTTCAGGCCCAGCACTTCCTTGCCGTTCCATTCGCCCTTGCAGACGATGCCTTTGTCCGGAATCGCGCCAGCATCGGAGCCGGCGACCGGAGAGGTCAGTGCAAAGCAGGGGATTTCTTCACCCCCGGCCAGGCGAGGCAGGTAGTGCTGTTTCTGCTCGTCGGTACCATAGTGCATCAGCAGCTCGCCGGGACCGAGGGAGTTGGGCACCATCACGGTCACCGCCGCAGACACGCTGCGGGTGGAGATCTTCATGACGATTTCGGAATGGGCGGTGTTGGAAAAACCCAGGCCGCCGTCTTCTTTGGGAATCACCAGACCAAAGAAGCCCTTGCTGCGAATGAACTTCCACACTTTGTCTGGCAGATCGTAATGTTCGTGGGTGATCTGCCAGTCGTCCAGCATCTTGCACAGTTCTTCCACCGGGCCATCAAGAAACGCCTGTTCTTCACTGGTCAGGTGAGCGGGCGCGGCATCCAGCAGCTTGTTCCACTCAGGTTGGCCGGAAAACAGTTCGCCGTCCCAGTCAACGGAGCCGGAGTTGAGGGCTTCCTGTTCGGTGGGAGACAGTTTTGGTAAGCGACTGCGAACCCAGCCCAGCAGTGGCCGGCTGAGTTTATCCAGGCGCAGGTCGCCAGGGAGGGTTACGAGCAGTGCCAAAGCCAGCAGGATGCCGCCGATCAGAAAACTCAGAATGTGCCAGTCGTCCTGAGCGACACCAATCAGGGTAGCGACGGACATGATGAGGGCGGCAGTTTTGCCACCGATACTGAAGTAAATCAGTACCAGGGCACTGAGAACGAGGAGCAGAACGCTCATGGGCAGACCTCCATATCATGAATGAAATCAGACAGATTTGGTTCTTACCATCGGTCAAAGTTTAGTCAGTTGCAAGCGGTTAGCGAGGTAAAAGCCCGTGGGAGAATCGAATTCTTGATTTACAGATTCTTTACGGAGCCCCAGCGGTTCAGGCTCAAAGGCTGAGCCCGGTTACCAGCAGCGCCAGTGTGGACAGCAGTACCGCCACGTTGGCGCCCAGCACGCGGTTGAGCTGGTCTGGCATCGCCAGTACCCGAGGTAGTCGAAGGCTGATCCAGATTGCTGCCGGTAGCGGCGCCAGGGCGATAAGTCCGGTCATATCGAGGTGGCCACTGATCACACCGGCTACGATGACGCCATAGCTGGCAAGCAACAGGCCAGCCACCAGATGGGCGGCTTTTTCGGGACCAAGGGTAATCACCAGATGGCGCCGGCCAATCGCTCGATCGGCCTCGGCATCCGGTATCTGGTTGATCAGCAACAGCTCACTGACCATCAAGAGCGCCACCAGAGACACCAGCAGGGCGGTGGTATCGATGCTTGCCCCAAGCGCGATAACGGTGCCCAGCACCATGATGGGACCAAACCCCATGCCCGGTGCCAGCAGGCACAGCAGTGGGGAGCGGGTAATCCAGCGGGTATAGGTGAGCACCAGCACCACACCGGCCGCTCCGAGCACCAGCAGAGGCAGACCCCGCAGCCAGAGAAAATACAGACCGATGGTAACCACCACCGCGAGTGTGCCCAGACCTGCCCAGAGCACGCGCCGGGCTGCAGACGGCACCTCGGGCAGGGCGCCGCTGCCACCGGAGAACGGGGTGCGCTCGGTGATCATGTCGAGGCCGGAGCGAAAATCGTCGTATTCGTTCAGCAGATTCACCGCCGCATGGGCAAGTACGGCGCCAAGGAAAACCAGAAAGGTGTGTAAAAGTTCGGGCGGCTGGCCCTGTTGCCAGGCGACGGCCAGGCCAAGGCCGGCACACAATGGGGCGAGCAGTAAAAAGTTCGGGCGGGACGCGCGGACCACCGCAAGGGTTTCTGACATTGATCAACTCTCCGGATTGCGGAGAAGCTTACACGTAGCCCGCCGCAAATACCAAGCCCAGCACAATGGGCATCACCACCAGACTGCCCAGGTTGCTCAGCAGCACCAGGGAGGCCACAGCGTGGGGTTCCTGCTGATACTGTTCGGCCACCATGTAATTCAGTACGGCCGGTGGCAGGGCGGCAAAGACCCAAAGGCTGGCGACCTGCAGCCCCGGCAGATCCAGCAGTGCAATCATTGGCCAGGCCAGAATGAGTCCGGAGAGCGGGCAGGCGATGGCGCCGATCAGCCCCAGTTTCCAGTCACTGAAATCGACATCCAGCATGCGGACGCCCAGGGCAAACAGCATCAGTGGAATGCACACGCCGCCAAGCATGTTCAGGGTTTCCAGCAGCCAACCCGGCAGCGGGATACCACTGAGATTCACCGCCAGGCCGGCGATGCTGGCGAATACGATGGGCAACCGTAGCCGGCGGATAATGGAGGTGTGGGGGTCCAGCATGTACAGGCCTACCGAGAAGTGCAGCAGCATTTCCACGATGAACAGCACAATGGCCGCAGGCAGCGCCGCATCCCCGAATGCCAGCACCAGAATCGGAATCCCCATGTTGCCGGAGTTGTTGAACATCATCGGTGGCAGGAAGGTTTTCAGGTTCAGCTTCAGCAGCCTGGCCACCGGATACAGAATCACACCGGACCCCAGAACCACCACCGTGGCGGCCAGCGCCAGCCAACCGTATTCCTGCAAGGGCGCCTGCTGGTCTGCCAGTACCGCAAACACCAGCATGGGCACGAACAGTTCCATGTTGAGCACATTCAGGCCCTGAATATCCGGTGTCCGGTAACGCCCGTACAAGGCGCCGCAGCCGGCAATCAGGAATACCGGCAGCATGGTGGAAAGAATCTGGCCAATCATGGAAGGGCTCCGATTATTGTTTTTGGTCAACGCAGGTGACTAATCCGTTAGGTTCGCAAGCATCGGGTGGATTGGGCAAGCGAAATTCATGGCTCTTCGACCAAAGCCGGAGCCAAAGCGTCGGTTGCGACGGCGGCACCGGGCCACCACAATAGCGTTTTCACGGAGACAGCAAGCGGAGCCCCCATGAATGGCAGCGTTTTCGATCAGCCCATCGCCAGAGAGCACACCTGTTCGGTAAAGTTTGATGCCCGCAAGGCGGTATTCGGCCGTGACGATGTGATACCGGCGTGGGTCGCCGATATGGACTTCCCGGCCCCGGAAGCGGTCACCCGTGCTCTGACCGAGCGGGCGCAGCATCCGGTATATGGCTATACCCTTTTCCCGGACAGCCTTTATGAGGCCATGATCCAGTGGTTTGAAAGCCGTCATGGCTGGGGCATCCAGCGAGACTGGATTGTCATGGCACCCGGGGTGGTGCCGTCCCTCAACGCTGCCTGCCTGGCCTTTGCCCAACCCGGAGAGGGCGTGATTATACAGCCGCCGGTGTACCCGCCGTTTTTCAGCTCGGTCAGGGATACCGGCCGGACCGTGATTGAAAATCCGTTGATGGCAGACGAAACCGGTGACTACCGCATGGATCTGGAGCATTTGGAGCAATGCGCCGCCCGGCCGGAGGCCAAGGTATTGCTGCTGTGTTCGCCCCATAATCCGGTGGGACGGGTCTGGCGCGAGGCGGAATTGGTTCAGGTGCTGGACATCGCGCGCCGTCATGGCCTGGTGGTGCTGTCGGACGAGATTCACTGCGATCTTACCTATCCAGACAAGCCTGCTCATCGGGTGTTGGCGACCCTGGCCGAAGGGGATGATGCGCTGATAACGGCGGTTGCGCCGAGCAAGACCTTCAATATGCCGGGGCTGGGCCTGTCGGCCCTGGTGATTCCGGATCCGGAGCGCCGCAAGGCCATGAAAACGGTGTTCGAACGGCTGCACCTGCCGCAGTGTAACCCGTTCAGCATCGCCGGGTTCGAGGCAGGCTATCGCCATGGTGGTCCCTGGCGGGATGATCTGATGGCCTATCTGAAGGGCAATCGCGATTTCGTGGTGCAGGAGGTTGACCGCCGACTCACGGGCATCCGAACCGCGGCGCCGGAAGGCACCTACCTGATCTGGCTCGATTGCCGGGGCCTGCAGCTGGACGACACCGCCCTGAAACGCTTCTTCGTGCAACGGGCGGGGGTTGGCCTCAATCCGGGGCTAAGTTTCGGCAGCCAGGGCAGCGGTTTCATGCGGCTGAACATCGGCTGCCCGAGAGCGGTACTGGCGCAGATTCTCGACCGTATTGAGGCGGCCCTTCAGGGCAGCTGATTTTCCAGGGAGCAGTGATCTTCAACCAGCTGCCAGTGCGGCGGCGTATTCATCCCGGGCATATCGCCGCTGGTCGGGCGGATCGCCTTCCAGATCTTGCCGCCATGGCTGGCTTCGCTGCCCACGGTGTAGCTCTCCGAGAACAGCCACTGGTCGGGCTGCTCGCACAGTTCGTTGTCACTGGACGATTCCGAGGCTGGTGAATCCGGGCTTCCGGTGACCGTGCCTGTCTGCGCAGTTCGCCCGGTTTCTACATCGGACTTGTCGATCGGGGCCGGGGGCGCTGCCTCGCCGGAGCATTCGGGTGCAGAATCGAGCTGTTTCCAGTCGAAGGTAATACCCGGCTCCAGGCCCTGGTGTAGCTCCCGGGACTGGTACCACTCGCCGTCATGGTGCACTACCGCTCCGGCCGGGTAGTAGCGGGATGGCGCCCATTTGGACTCATCCGGGTCGCAGGGGGCTGCCGCGACGTTCAGGGAAAGAGCGGCCAGCATCAGGGTAATGATGGCCGGCCAGGAATATGCAGCGGCGGTTTGCCTAGTCATTCAGCTCTCCTTTATCCAGTGCAGTGACAGGCGGGCGGGACAGACGCCGGCCGGTTCGGGTCGCCAGTATCAGGCCTCCGAGTATCAGCAGTCCACCCGCCAGATGAAACAGGCTGAGGCTTTCCCCGAGGAAAACCACCGCAAGCACAGAGGCATAAACCGGCGTAAGGTACATGAAAATGGCAGCCCGGGCAGGGCCAATACTGTGTACGCCATGATTCCAGAAGGCGTAGGCGAGAATGCCCGGAAAAATCGCAAAATAGATCAGAGGAAGGGCGGTACTTTGTGACAGGGCAAAGCCGCCGCTGAAAAACAGAAAGTCCAGCAGGTAAACCGGCGCGAGAATCAGGGTGCCCAGCAGGATCTGCGTGGTGAGGAAGGTCAGTGCCGGCAGTGGCACCGCCTGCCGGCGCAGCAGTACCGAGAACAGGCCCCAGCTGAACACCGCCGCCACCATTACCAGGTCTCCGGGCTGGGCCTGCAGACCAGTCAGCACCGACACATCTCCCCGGGCAATCACGCACAGAATGCCGGCCAGGGCCATGGCAATGCCCAGTATTTGAATCAGGCGGGTCCGGTCACCCAACAACAGCCAGGCCAGCAGCGCGACAAAAATCGGGATAGTGGCGTTGATCAGCGCGATGTTGGTGGCTGTCGTGGTCATGGCCGCGACGTAGAGCAGGGAATTGAAAGCGGCAACGCTGAAGGTGGCCAGTGCAATCATGGACCCGAGGCGCTGACGAATCACCTGCCGGTGGCGCCAGATACCGGGTAAGCCGAACGGCAGGATAATGGCCAGGGCCAGTACCCAGCGCCAGAACGACATGGACAATGGCGGAATATGCTCGACCGTGCCGCGGGCCACCACGGCGTTGCCGGCCCAGAACAGCGGTGTCAGCACCAGACCGATGTAGGCCAGGGTTTGCCCGGAGTTTTGCGTTGTGGCGTTCAGGTCAGACACTCCGTCTCCTGCTGGTTCCGTGCCCATGGAAAACGCCTAGCATACTATTCTCCGGGTACTTGTGCCTCCGTACCTATGTGGTAGGCGGCAAACCCTGCCATCACCACCTGATCCACCGCCATGCCGATGACCCGGCCGTCCGAGGAGGCGCGAATCGGATGCTGTTCGTTGGTGATTGGATCGGCGACATAACCCAGTACCTCGCCCTCGGATACCGTCGCTCCAAGCTTGATTTCGCTGAACAGGATGCCGCCATGCTGGGCCCGGATCCAGGTAGAGTCGTAATACACCGGCTCCGGATCGCCCCAGACAAACATGCGGGAAATCATGCCGTGCTTTTCCATCAGACTATTGAGGCTGTTTACGCCCGCTTCGATCTGGTGTTCCTGGATGCGCAGGGATTCCCCGGCCTCCAGTGTCACGGTGCGGATTCCTGCTTCGGTAGCCGCGGTACGCAACATGCCGGGTGAACCGGAACTGTGAACCACGGCCATCCGGTCAAAGCCCCGGGTGAATTCGGCGACATCCGGATTGTTCATGTCGGCCCGCAGTTGCGGCAGGTTGGTGCGCTTGAGTGACCCGGTGTGAATATCCACCAGCATGTCGCAGTGCCGGATAACGTTGTTAAACAGGGAATGGGCAACGCGGTCGGCCAGTGTGCCGTCCGGGGTGCCGGGGAAATGCCGGTTCAGGTCGCGACGATCCGGCAGATAGCGGCTGCCCTGCTGAAAGCCGGTGAGGTTCACGATGGGCACGCCGATAACCCTGCCACTGAGTTTTTCCGGGTTCAGGTCGTACATGCTGCGACGGACAATCTCGATGCCGTTGAGCTCGTCACCATGAACCGCGCCGGTCAGGCACAGGGTCGGGCCCTGGTTAACGCCATTGACCACCAGTACCGGGGTAATCTGGGACAACCCGGCAATCTGAATGCCTGGCGACCAGGCCAGTCGTGTCGCAGTGCCGGGTAGAATTTCCTTGCCCAGCAGTGTGAAACTCTCTGCGGGCACGGGTGCTGCTGGTTCCGGCTCTTTTTCGGCAATATCGTCCGGGGACGCCGGGGTGTTGCTCCCGGCCGCGTCGGCTGTCCCGGATTGTATTTCGGCCTGAGGTTCCGGCTGCACGGCAGAATCCCCGGAATCGCTTGCCTCGGGCTCCGGCTCCGGCAGCGGGGCCACTTCTTTCAGGTCGATATTGGGTGCGATTTCACGGGGCTTGTTGGCTGCCTCCGGTGCCTCCACCGGGGGTGCCTGCGGGCTGCTCTGTTCGCTGGTTGTCTCAGCCTGGGCGCGTGCCTGCGCAGAGCCCCGGCGGGGTTCCGAGTGCTCAACATCCTCAACGTTTTCATCTTCCGCCAGATCGGCCACCAACAGGGCGGTGGCGTCTGCCTTGGAACTGACTGCCTCGGCCAGCACGGCGGGCGTCGCCAAAACCAGGAGTGATGATGTGAGTGCGCTAGTGATGGAATATCTGAGCCTTGCTCTCAGCATAAGTCCTCAATTACCTGACGATGTGGCCCCAAGGATAGGGATGAGCCTCAATCATGAATACGGCTGTGACAGAGGTTTAATGCCACTTTCATGAAACCGGGCCGAATTTACCCGGTTCAATATGGTGAAATGTCATATCACTGCTATCTTGCAGTGATATGACTGTTTTACGCCCGTCAAGGAGAGAACTGAATGGATCTTTTGCGAATTCTGGTAGCAATTCTGTTACCGCCGTTAGGCGTCTTTTTACAGGTTGGTATCGGCAAGCATTTCTGGATCAACATCCTGCTGACCATCCTGGGTTACATTCCGGGCATCGTGCACGCGGTATGGGTGATCGCCAAGAAGTAGCCTCAGTCTGGCGCGACCACGTGCCAGAGCCCGTCGTCGGCGAACGCCCTGTGTTCGGCTTCCAGCTTCAGCAGGTGCGCGAGCGCTGAGCGGGCGGCCAGGCCGTGAATGGCGGCCGGGACATCGTCATAGGCCCTGGCGGTCAGGTCTTTCAGACTGACCGGTGCCAGCGCCTCCAGAGCCCGCCACACTTTGTGTTCCCGGGACAGCCGGTGGGTGATCAGGTAATCCATCACCGCCGCAGGCTGGCCCATCAGAAAACCATGGGCCGGTGCAATGAAGCGCACAGGCTCGGCCAGCAGATCGTACATGGAATCAATGTAGGCCTTCATATCACCGTCCGGTGGGTTAATCACCACCGTTGATCCCTGCATGATGTGATCCCCGGAAAACAGTAATTCCTGATCCAGCAACAGATAACACAGGTGGTTCGAGGCGTGGCCCGGGGTATGCAAAACCTTCAGGATGCCCGCTTCGGTCACAATCAGATCGCCGTGCCCGGGTTGATCATCCGGTGCGAAACTCGAATCCTGCCCCGCGCCCTCAGGCGCTGGCCAGCCAAATACCCGGCAACCGGTGCGGGCCTTGAGTTGGACCACGGCCGGGGAGTGGTCCATGTGGGTGTGGGTAACCACCACCTGATCCACCACACCACCGGTAAGCTCCAGAATCCGCTCGATATGCGCCTCGTTCGCCGGGCCCGGATCCAGCACCGTAAAGCGCTCATGGCCGAGAATATAGGTGTTGGTGCCCGGGCCGGTCATCATCCCGGGGTTCGGCGCGGTCAGCCGTACCACCCCGGCGGCAACCTCCACCGGCTCCCCGGGAACAATCTCCGCACGGGTTGATCCTTCACCTTCCGGATCCAGCTTGACTGCCTCGTCATAGGCTGGAGCGTTGGGTTCCAGCATCACCGGTTTGCCCTTGCGCACCGCCGGCCAGGGCTGATCCGGAAACGCCTCCGGGGGATTGGCGTGGGCATAACGCATCAGCTCGCCGGTCGTGCCGAACTCACTCAGTACCCGCAAGGTCCGGATCGTCGGTAACCCCAGCAACCGGGCACCGGCCCGATGTTCCTCAAGCGCCTGAGCCGGCGCAATCCAGACGTGATCAATGGTTTCCGTACCATCATGGCTCGCCACCTGGCCCTCCGGCGCCACGGCCACAAAAAACCGGGTATCAAACCGGCGCGGCGGCCCCGGTGGCGTCACCCAGTGGCTCAGATACGCCAACCGGTCCAGCGGCACCGTCAAACCATGCTTCGCGCACAACTGCGCCAGCGAAATCTCCTCCTGAAACAACGCCATTCGCTCACTGTGAACCCCGTGATCGGCGCCAATCAACTGACCGGACGCATCCTGAGCCAGCAGAATCCCCGCCTCTTCAAAACACTCCCGAACCGCCGCCAGCATGTAATCCGCCCCGCCTTCATCCAGACTCATGGTCTGACTGATGTCGGCATCCTCCACACCCACCACATGAGCCCGCCCCTCAGGCTCCTGCGCATTCACCGCACCCCCCGGGAACACGTAATAACCCGGCAGAAACACCGCATCCCAGGTGCGTTGCAGAAGCAGGACTTCAATACCGTTATCGGTATCACGGGTCAGAACCAGGGTGGCGGCGGGGCGGATGTTCATAAGGCTCTCTGTCTTTTTGCTGTTTTTATGGTGCGCGTTCAAGGCCAGGATGAGGGCGTAGGGATAAGCTTTCCAAAACCTTGCGGAGCCATGGATGGCGGAGCAGAGCGTACAGGGATGTATACACAGCGTGTTTTGGAAAGCTTATCTCTACGGCCGACCGAACCAGCATTCGCGGCGCTACGACGTTTACAGCAAGATACCCGAACAACCCACAGGATGAGAAGCGACAAAGGTCGGAGTATGATGCACCCCCATCACTCAATCGCACCAAGCGCACCCCAGGGGACCCCAA